>CAZYTN010000043.1:2379-13440 GCA_964650115.1 uncultured Sulfuritalea sp. | reverse complement strand
TGATCGGCCTGTTCGGTTTCGACCTCGCCGGCGCGGCCAACCAGCGCGACTGGCTGCGCGTCGGCGCGGGCGTCGAGGGCAAGCTGGCGGAGGGCACCGCCTCGCTGTCGCTCAACCTGACCAGCAAGGGCGAGGCGCCTAGCGCCTGGCTGGCGGCGAACTGGCAGAAGGCGTTCTGAAAAGTCGGCGCTTGCGCTACGGAAATTCATGCGCGCGGTGATGATGCTGCGGGTGCCCGACACCAGTTCGGTCGGCAGTGCGCGCTTGTTTCCCCTGGCAGTCGTGTGCGCCGCCATATAATCCATCTCGCCGTGGCAGCCGGCCGCCAGCCAGGCGCTCAGGTTCTGTTCGGCAGCGGCGACCTCGACGCCGGAAAAGCCGATCGCGTCGAAGCCGAGGTCCGTGCCCCAGCGCCGTATGTTGTCCTTCAGCCCTGCCACATCCTTATCGACCCCATGCATGCCGACCATCTTACGTTAGCTCTGCCCGACGAGGCCGCCACCCTCGCGCTGGGCGCCGCGCTGGCCGCCAATCTGACGCATGGCGTGGTGATCTGGCTCGAAGGCGAGCTCGGAGCGGGCAAGACCACGCTGGTGCGCGGACTGTTGCGCGCAGCCGGAGAAACGGGCCCGGTGAAAAGCCCCACTTACACACTGCTTGAAGTTCACGTGGTTTCTGGATTACACTTCTATCACTTTGATTTCTATAGATTCAATCAGGCGGAAGAATATCTCGATGCCGGACTCGACGAATATTTTTCAGAAAGCGGAATTTGTCTGGTCGAATGGCCCGACAAGGCCGCGCCTTATCTGCCAGCCGCTGATATGCAAATCGAATTGCGGGTCGTCGCGGGTGCGGCGGGCGAAGGCCGTAGCGCCCACCTCACGGCGGTTGGCGAAAAGGGACGGACATGCCTCGCCGGCGTGAAGTCCTCAAGTTCGCCGCCGCCAGCCTGACGCTGCTGGTCTCGAAAGTCGGCGTCTGCGCCACGGCGAGCAGCAGCATTCTCGCCGTGCGCGTCTGGCCGGCGCGCGACTACACGCGGGTGACGCTGGAACACGATCAGCCGATCCGCTATTCCCACCTGCTGGTGAAGGATCCCGAGCGGCTGGTCGTCGATCTCGAGGGCGTCGAGTTCAATTCGGTGCTGCAGATGCTGCCTTCGAAGATTCTCGATTCCGACCCCTACATCAAGCTGATCCGCGCCGGCCGCAACAAGCCGGGCGTGGTGCGACTGGTCATCGAACTCAAGGGCGAGGTCAAGCCGCAGGTGTTTTCGCTGCAACCGGTCGGCGAATACGGCCATCGGCTGGTGCTGGACCTGTACCCGGTCGAGCCGGTCGATCCCCTGATGGCCTTGCTCGAAAAATCCAGCGAGCCTCCGTTGAAGGCAGAATCATCGCTCGGCAGTCAGGGCCGCCCCGCGGAAATGCCGGCCGAGCGGGCGGCGGAAAGGTTGGGTGAAAAGCCCGAGATCGCCCGTCTCGTCACGATCGTCCTCGACCCCGGGCATGGCGGCGAGGATCCCGGTGCGATCGGGCATGGCGGCAGCCACGAGAAGAATGTGACGCTGTCGGTGGCGCGGCGGCTGAAGGAGAAGATCGACGCCACGCCCAATATGCGCTCGGTGCTGACGCGCGACGGCGATTATTTCATTCCATTGCAGCAGCGCGTGCAGAAGGCGCGCCGGGTGCAGGCCGATCTCTTCGTCTCGGTGCACGCCGATGCCTTCATCAAGAGCACGGCGCGCGGTTCCAGCGTTTTCGCCCTGTCCGAAACCGGCGCCTCGAGTTCGGCCGCGCGCTGGCTGGCGAACAAGGAAAACGCGGCCGACCTGGTCGGCGGCGTGAACCTCGGCGTCAAGGATCCGTATCTGGCGCGCACCCTGCTCGATTTGTCGCAGACCGCGACCATCAACGACAGCCTCAAGCTGGGCAAGGATGTGCTGGGCGAACTCGGCCGCATCAACACCCTGCACAAGGCGCAGGTGGAGCAGGCCGGTTTCGCCGTGCTGAAGGCGCCCGACATTCCCTCGATCCTGATCGAAACGGCCTTCATCTCCAATCCCGAAGAAGAGGCGCGACTGAACGACGAGGCCTACCAGGACCGCATGGCCGAGGCCATCTTGCTAGGCATCCGCCGCTACTTCGCCAAAAACCCGCCGCTGGCCAAATCGAGGCTGGCGCGACTGGACTGATTCCGCCCGGAATCCCGCGCCGCAAAGCCGTTTCCGGTTCCGGTGGGGCCGGCTTAGCTTGGTATAATCGCCCGCTTTCCCTGCAGCCTCACTTTCACGCAGCAGTGACACGGCACACCTGATGATGGAACACGCGAAAAGCGACTTGAAGGCTCGCCCCTCCCATCCGCTACGCGGCCCACGGCTGGCATTGCACAGCCAGCCGGCTGCGGCGGCGCACCGCATGCGGTGCGAAACCCCGCCTCGCCCCCTCACGGGGAGGCTACCGATCTGCTCGCTTCGCTCGGCTATCACCCGTCGCTCCGAACGAGTTATTTCACGTTAAATCCCATGCTGGTTTTTCGCGGTGTTCCCGAGCGGGCGACGACGTCCACGGTACTCACCATCGGTAATTTCGATGGCGTGCATCGCGGCCATCGCGCACTGCTTGCCGAATTGACGGCCAAGGCGCGCGAACTCGCGTTGCCGGCGACGGTGCTTACCTTCGAGCCACATCCGCGCGAGCTGTTCGCTCAGGAGCAAGCACCGGCGCGCTTGGCTAGTCTGCGCGACAAGATCGAACTGCTCGCCGAGGCCGGCGTCGACCGCGTGCATGTCTGTCGTTTCGATCGCAAGCTGGCGGCGCTGACCGGCGAGCAGTTCATCGAGAAAATCCTGGTGCATGGCCTGTCGGTGCGCCACCTGATCATCGGCGACGATTTTCGTTTCGGCAAGGCGCGCGGCGGCGATTTCGCCTTGTTGCAGCGGGCCGGGCAGGAGCATCGATTCGTGGTCGAGGCCATGCACACGGTCGACTTCGGCGGCGTCCGGGTTTCCAGTTCCGCGGTGCGCGAGGCCCTGGCCAGCGGCAACATCGAGCGCGCCGAGGAACTGCTGGGGCGCGCCTTCGTCATTGCCGGGCGCGTCATGGATGGCAGGAAGCTTGGCCGCAGCATCGGCTTTCCGACAGCGAACATCCAGTGCCGGCGCAAGCGCCTGCCGCTGTCCGGCGTCTTTGCCGTCACGGTGTCGGGCATAGACGCGCAGCCACTGCCGGGCGCGGCCAACATCGGCGTGCGGCCCACCGTGGCAGAAGGATTCATGCCTGTGCTGGAGGTCCATCTGCTGGATTTCGACCGCGACATCTACGGCCTGCACGTCGATGTCAATTTCATGCACAAGCTGCGCGACGAGGCGAAGTTCGATTCCCTCGATGCCCTCAAGGCGCAGATCGCGCGCGACGTCGCTGACGTGCGCACCTATTTCAAGCTCAAAGACGACGGCAAGACTCATGGCTGATTACCGCAAGACCCTCAACATGCCCGACACGCCCTTCCCGATGCGCGGCGATCTCGCCAAGCGCGAGCCCGGCTGGATTGCACAGTGGCAGGAGCAGAAGCTCTACCAGAAGATTCGCGCCGCGGCCAAGTGGCGTCCGCGCTTCGTCCTGCACGACGGCCCGCCCTATGCCAATGGCGACATCCACATCGGCCACGCGGTGAACAAGATACTCAAGGACATCATCGTCCGCGCCAAGACGCTGGGCGGTTTCGATGCGCCCTATGTGCCGGGCTGGGACTGCCACGGCCTGCCGATCGAACATCAGATCGAGAAGACCCACGGCAAGCACCTGCCGGCCGACCAGGCGCGGCAGCTGTGCCGCAGCTTTGCCGCCGAGCAGGTGGAACGGCAGAAGAAGGATTTCATCCGCCTCGGCGTGCTCGGCGACTGGGGCAATCCCTATCTGACCATGGCCTTCCGCAACGAGGCCGACGAGATCCGTGCGCTCGGCGACCTGTATAAAACCGGCTACCTGTTCAAGGGCCTCAAACCCGTTAACTGGTGTTTCGATTGCGGCTCGGCGCTGGCGGAAGCCGAGGTCGAGTACCAGGACAAGAAGTCGCCGGCCATCGACGTCGGCTTCCGCCTTGACGCCGCCCATCGCGCGCGCGTCGCCCATGCTTTCGGCATCGATGCGTTGCCCGAGGGCGATTGCTGGACGGTGATCTGGACCACGACGCCGTGGACCATTCCGGCCAACCAGGCGCTCAACATGCATCCGGAATTCACCTACGAACTGGTGCAGACGGCGCGTGGCTGCATCATCCTCGCCGCCGAACTGCGCGGCGCGGCGCTGGGCCGCTACGGCCTCGACGGCCAGGTGCTGGGCGCCTGCCACGGTGCGGCGCTGGCCCAGGTCGAATTCCGCCATCCGCTTTACGACCGTGCCTCGCCGGTGTATCTGGGCGACTACGTCACGCTCGATACCGGCACCGGCATCGTCCATAGCGCGCCGGCCTATGGCCTGGAGGACTACGATTCCTGCAAGAAGCACGGCATGCACAACGACGAAATCCTTACCCCGGTGCAGGGCGACGGCGTGTTTGCGGCGAGCCTGCCCTTCTTCGGCGGCATGTTCGTGTGGAAAGCCAATGCGGTCATCATCGAGAAACTGGCCGAGGTCGGCAGCCTGTTCGCCAGCAGCGAGATCGTGCATAGCTACATGCACTGCTGGCGGCACAAGACGCCGATCATTTATCGCGCGACAACCCAATGGTTTGTGGGAATGAACCGGATCCCGGTCGAGGGCGGCGGAACGTTGCGCGACAAGGCGCTCGCCGCCGTCGACGCGACCACCTTCTACCCCGACTGGGGCAAGGCGCGCCTGCACGCGATGATCGCCAACCGGCCCGACTGGTGCGTCTCGCGCCAGCGCAACTGGGGCGTGCCGATTCCCTTCTTCCTGCACAAGGAAAGCGGCGAGCCGCATCCGCGCACGCTGGAACTGCTCGAAGCCGTGGCGCGGAAGATCGAGCAGGAAGGCATCGACGCCTGGTTCAAGCTCGATGCCGCCGAACTGCTGGGTGATGAAGCCGGCCAGTACGACAAGATGCGCGACACGCTCGACGTCTGGTTCGATTCCGGCACCACGCACCGCACGGTGCTGCGCGGCTCGCACGCGGCGGAATCGACCTGGCCGGCCGACCTCTATCTCGAAGGTTCGGACCAGCATCGCGGCTGGTTTCATTCGAGCCTGCTGACCGGCGCTGCGATCGACGGCCGCGCGCCCTACAAGGCGCTGCTGACCCACGGCTTCGTGGTCGATGGCAAGGGCATGAAGATGTCCAAGTCGAAGGGCAACGTGGTTGCGCCGCAGAAGATTTCCGACACTCTGGGCGCCGAAATCCTGCGCCTCTGGGTGGCCAGTACCGACTACTCGGGCGAACTGTCGATCGACGAAAAGACCATCCTGCCGCGCGTGGTCGAGGTTTATCGCCGCCTGCGCAACACGCTGCGTTTCCTGCTGGCGAACACCGCCGACTTCGATCCGGCGACGCAGATGCTGCCGCCGGTCGAATGGCTGGAAGTGGACCGCTACGCGCTGGCACTGACACGCCAGTTGCAGGCGCAATGCACGGCGGATTACGAGCGCTTCGAATTCCACAAGGTGGTGCAGGCGCTGATGAACTTCTGTTCGGAAGATCTTGGTGCTTTCTATTTGGACATCCTCAAGGATCGTCTCTATACGGCCGCGGAAAATTCCCGCGCCCGCCGCTCGGCGCAGAGTGCCCTGTGGCACATCCTGCAGGCTGTGACGCGGCTGATGGCGCCGGTGCTGTCCTTCACCGCCGAGGAAATCTGGGCGACGCTGAAACAGGGCGACAGCGTGATGCTCGCCACCTGGCACGTGCTGCCGGAACAAGCCGAAGAGTCGGCGCTGGCGGCACGGTGGCAGGCCATACGCGTGGTGCGCGGCGACGTGGCCAGAACCCTCGAGGAGCTGCGCTCGGCCGGCAAGATCGGGTCCTCGCTGCAGGCCGAGGTGAGCCTGCGAGCCGACGCCGGAACCTACGACCTGCTCGCTGCGCTGGGTGAGGACATCAAGTTCGTCCTCATCTGTTCGAAGGTGACCCTGGGAAAAGTCGGCGCTGGCGGGACGGCGGGCGGCGTCAGCATCGAAGCCGCGGCGAGCATCCATGCCAAGTGCGCGCGCTGCTGGCACTGGCGCGAGGATGTAGGCCAGGATGCCGAACACCCCGAGCTCTGCGGGCGCTGCACATCCAACCTGTTCGGCAACGGCGAGGCGCGCGAGATTGCCTAGGCTGACGCTCTGGCTGGCGCTGGCGGCACTGGTGGTGCTACTCGACCAGGCCAGCAAGACCTGGATGTTGGGGAGTTTCCGCCTGATGGAGAGCCAGGTGGTGACGCCTTTCTTCAACCTCGTCCTGGTCTACAACTCGGGCGCCGCCTTCAGTTTCCTCGCCGGTGCCGGCGGCTGGCAGAAGTGGTTCTTTGTTGTCCTCGCGCTGGGTATTTCGGCCTGGCTGCTGAGCCTGCTGCGCCATCACGCACAGGAGCGGCTGCTGCCGACCGCGCTGTCGCTGATCCTGGGCGGCGCCATCGGCAACGTGATCGACCGCCTGCGTTTCGACGCGGTGGTCGATTTTCTCGATTTTCATGTAGCGGGCTATCATTGGCCTGCCTTCAACGTGGCCGATTCGGCCATCACCGTCGGCGTGGCGCTGATGCTCTGGCATCAGTTCCGCCATGGCAAGGACACTGAAATGAGCTCCAAATGACCGAGACCGTACGCGCCGGCAATCTGATCACGCTGCACTACCGCGTCGCCACCGGCGACGATACCGAACTGGTGAGCACCTTCGACTCGACCCCGGCGACGCTGCAGCTGGGCAGCGGCGAACTGGCGCCGCCGTTGGAGCACTGCCTGATCGGCGTCAATGTCGGCGAGCGTCACGTCTTTCTGCTCGAGCCCGACCAGGCCTTCGGCGCCTACAATCCTCAATTGACCCAGCGCATGGCGCGTCTGGCGCTGCCGCCTGATTCAAGTCCCGAACTGCATGGCCTGATCCAGTTCGCCGCGCCCAATGGCGATAAATTCACCGGCATCGTGCGCGAACTCGACGACGAAGCGGTGCTGGTCGATTTCAACCATCCGCTGGCCGGCAAGCCGGTGCGTTTCGAAGTCGAAATCATAGGAATACTCTGATGCAGATCCTGCTCGCCAACCCAAGAGGTTTCTGTGCCGGCGTCGAACGCGCGATTGCCATCGTCGAACGTGCGCTGCAAAAATTCGGTGCGCCGATCTACGTGCGCCATGAGGTGGTGCACAACCGCTACGTGGTCGATGGCCTGAAGGCCAAGGGCGCCGTGTTCGTCGAAGATCTGGACGAAGTGCCGGATGGAGCCACGGTGGTCTTCAGCGCCCATGGCGTGCCGCAGTCGGTCCGCATTGCGGCGGCCGGACGCGGCCTCAATGTGTTCGACGCCACCTGCCCGCTGGTGACCAAGGTGCATCTGGAGGTCGCGCGCCTGCACAAGCAGGGTTACGAGATCGTGATGATCGGCCACAAGGGTCACCCGGAGGTCGAAGGCACCATGGGACAGGCGACCGGCCCGATGTACCTGGTGGAAAATGTCGCCGACGTGGGGCGGCTGGAAGTCGGCGCTGGTGGTACGGCGCCGCTGGCCTATGTCACGCAGACCACCTTGTCGGTCGACGATGCGCGGGTGATCGTGCAGGCACTGATGGCCCGCTTTCCGGACATCGTCGGCCCGCGCAAGGACGACATCTGCTACGCCACGCAAAACCGCCAGGATGCCGTCAAGGCCATGGCCGGCAAGGTCGATGTGGTCATCGTGGTCGGCTCGAAGAACAGCTCGAATTCGAACCGTTTGCGCGAGGTCGCGGCTATCGGCGGCATCCCGGCCTACCTGGTGGATGGCGCGGATCAGATCGATGCTGCGTGGCTTGGGGCCTATGCACGGGTCGGTGTCACGGCCGGCGCTTCGGCGCCCGAGGTACTGGTCAATGGGGTGGTCGAGCGGATCAGGGCACTCGGTGCCGGCAGCGTCGAGACTCTCGACGGCGTGGCCGAAAACGTCAATTTCCCTTTGCCGAAGGAATTGCTCGCCTGAGCGGGCATACGCGGCAAGGCGGGAAGCCGGGCCGCGTTGCCATGGGTCCGAACCAGCAGGTATAATTCGCGACCTTTCAGGATGCTGTTGTAGCTCAGTTGGTAGAGCAACTGATTCGTAATCAGTAGGTCGCCAGTTCGATTCCGGCCAACAGCACCAATTCTCAGGGCCTGCCTCCTTTCCGGTCGGCAGGCCCTGTTTCATTGCAGGGGACGCGCATGCAGATCAAGGACAGCATTTTCATCATCACCGGCGGCGCTTCGGGCCTCGGCGCGGGTACCGGGCGGATGCTGGTGGAGCAGGGCGCGAAAGTGGTTCTGGCGGATCTCAACGAGACGGCCGGCAATGCACTGGCGGCGGAACTGGGTGTCAATGCGTGCTTTGTCACCACCAACGTGGCCGACGAGGCCAGTGCCAAAGCCTGCGTCGCGGCGGCGGTTGAGGTTTTCGGCGGCCTGCACGGCCTGGTCAATTGCGCCGGCATCGCGCCGGCCGAGAAGGTGCTGGGTCGCAATGGCCCGCATTCGCTGGACGTGTTCGCCAAGACCGTGACGGTCAATCTGGTCGGTTCCTTCAACATGATTCGCCTGGCCTCAGAAGTAATGAGCCAGGGTGCGCCGAACGCCGCGGGTGAGCGCGGCGTGATCGTCAGCACCGCGTCCGTGGCGGCCTATGACGGACAGATCGGCCAGGCCGCCTACGCCGCATCCAAGGGCGGCGTGGTCGGCATGACGTTGCCCATAGCGCGCGAACTGGCGCGTTTCGGCATTCGCGTCATGACCATCGCCCCGGGAATTTTCGAGACGCCGATGCTGCTGGGTATGCCGCAGGAGGTGCAGGATGCCCTCGGCAAGATGGTGCCCTTCCCCTCGCGCCTGGGCAGGCCGGCCGAGTATGCGGCCCTGGTGCGGCACATTATCGAGAACGAAATGCTCAATGGCGAGGTGATTCGCCTCGACGGCGCCATCCGCATGGCGCCGAAGTAAGTTCGGCCTTGAGATCCGGCCTGGCCATGGCCGACAAGGAACCCTGCTATCACTGCGGCCTGCCGATACCGGCGGGAGTTGAGCTTTGCGTCGAAATCGATCGGGTTCAGCGCGAGATGTGCTGCGCCGGTTGCCAGGCGGTGGCGCAGGCCATTGTCGATAACGGACTGGCAGACTACTACCGCCATCGCGACGCAATGCCGGAGTCCCCGCGCGAAGCCTTGCCTCAGGTAGTGGCCGATTTCGCCCTGTTCGACCATCCGGATGTGCAGAAAAACTTCGTGCACCGCGCCGAGGGCGTGGCGGGCGAACACGAACAGGAAGCGGCGCTGATTCTCGAAGGCATCACCTGCGCCGCCTGCGTCTGGCTCAATGAATCGCATGTGCGCCGCCAGCCCGGCGTGACCGCCATCGACATCAACTACACCACGCGCCGCGCGCGGGTGCGCTGGGACGAGCGGGTGACGAAACTTTCGGCGATCCTCGAAGCCATTGCCGCAATCGGCTACCGGGCTCATCCTTATGATGTCGGGCGCTCCGAGGAACTGGCGCAGAAGGAACGCAAGGCCGCGTTATGGCGCTTGTTCGTCGCCGGTTTCGGCATGATGCAGGTGATGATGTACGCCGTGCCGGTCTATCTGGCCGACGGCGACATGACGCCGGACATCGAGCAACTGATGCGCTGGGCCAGCCTGATCCTGACCGTACCGGTGATCGGCTACTCCTCCGCACCTTTCTTCCTCAGTGCCTGGCGCGACCTGAAGCTGCATCGCGTCGGCATGGACGTGCCGGTGGCACTGGGTGTCGGTGCGGCCTTCGCCGCCAGCGTCTGGGCCACGCTGAGCGCGGCCGGCGAGGTGTATTTCGATTCGGTCACCATGTTTGTCTTCTTCCTGCTCTCGGGCCGCTATCTGGAAATGATGGCGCGGCAGAAGGCGGCGCGCAGCGTGGAGACCCTGGCCCGCGCCATTCCGGCCTTCGCCACGCGTCTCGCCGCATGGCCGTGTGCCAGTTCGGATGCGGCAGGCGAACGGGTAGCCGTGGCCGAGTTGCATGCCGGGGACGCGGTCCAGATCAGGCCCGGCGAGACGGTGCCGGCCGATGGTTGCGTACTCGACGGCGAGAGCGCCGCGGACGAGTCCCTGCTGACCGGCGAGAGCCGCCCGGTGCCCAAACGGGCAGGCGATGCGCTGATCGGCGGCAGCGTGAATACCGCCAGCCCCCTGGTGATGCGCGTCGAACGTGTCGGCGAGGCGACGCGGGTGGCAGCCATCCAGCGCCTGATGGAGCGTGCCGCGGCCGAAAAGCCGCGCCTGGTGGAGATGGCGGACCGCGTCGCCGGACATTTCATCGTAGCCCTTCTGTTGCTGGCAGTAGCGACGGCATTGGCCTGGTGGTGGATCGATGCCGCGCGCGCCCTGTGGATTTTTGTCGCTGTGCTGGTGGTGAGTTGTCCCTGCGCGCTGTCGCTGGCGACACCGGCGGCATTGACGGTGGCGACCGGGGCACTGGCCGCGCGCGGCGTGCTGGTGACGCGCGGCCATGCGATCGAGGCCCTGGCACGGGCTGATCGCTTCATTTTCGACAAGACAGGCACGCTGACCGTGGGGCGCATGGAATTGGTCGAGGTCATTCCCGTCCGCGGCGAAGCCGTAACCGCGTTGGGGCTGGCGGCTGCGCTCGAGCGCGGTTCCGAGCATCCCATCGCGCGGGCGTTGGCTGCCGGTGGCAACGACGCCGGGATCGAGGTTTCCGCAGTCCGCTCCACCACGGGCGCTGGGGTCGAGGGAAGCATAGCCGGGTTGGTCTGGCGCTTGGGACGCCCGGAGTTCGTCGCCGCACTGCATGGCCTGGCAGCACCACCTGAACTCCAGTCGATAGTCGGCGCTGGCGACACGGTGATCGCGCTGGGCAATGCCGGGGGCTGGCAGGCATTTTTCCGCCTGAACGACAGCCTGCGTC
>CAZYTN010000043.1:0-2279 GCA_964650115.1 uncultured Sulfuritalea sp. | reverse complement strand
CTGGGCAATGCCGGGGGCTGGCAGGCATTTTTCCGCCTGAACGACAGCCTGCGTCCGGAGGCTTCCGCCATGACCGCCGGACTGTCTGTCGCAGGCATCAAGCTGTCGATTTTCAGCGGTGACGCGGCGGCCGCCGCTGCGCGGGTGGGCGCGGCCCTGGGCATCGCCGATGCCCGTGGCGGACTCTCGCCGGAGGACAAGCACGCGGCACTCAAGGCGCTGCAGGCCGTTGGCGAGGCGGTGGCGATGGTCGGCGATGGGGTCAATGACGCTCCGGTGCTGGCACAGGCCCAGGTATCCATAGCTATGGGCGGTGGCGCCGATCTGGCGCGGGCCAACGCCGATATCGTGCTGCTCGGCAATGACCTGCAGGCGCTGCCGCAAGGATTGGCCTTGGCGCGACGCACCGTCCGTATCGTGAAACAGAACCTGGTATGGGCCTTTGCCTACAATTTCCTTGCAATCCCGCTGGCCATGGCCGGCTGGGTGACGCCCTGGATGGCCGGTATCGGCATGTCGGCCAGTTCGCTGCTGGTAGTGCTCAATGCCTTGCGCCTGCAACGTGGATGATGGACTGAATGGATATCCTGTATCTCCTGATTCCGCTGTCCCTGGTGCTGGTCTTCGTCATCGCGGCCTTGTTCTGGTGGTCGTTGAAGACGGGACAGTACGAGGATCTTGAGGGGCCCGGCCATCGCATCCTGATGGACGACGATGAGACCGGCAGGCAGGAAAGCGAAGCTTCAGAGGAGGCTAACGCCGGCCCTATCGGAGTTAAGCGCAGCGGCCGTAGCTAAACGGACAGTACTGTTGACTCAGATCAAGGTACGCCCGGAAAAAATGACCATACTGCAAACGGGTTTTATGGTGACGGCTTCGCGCCGTCGCCCGAAGGCTCTCTGTTGGGGTTAGGGGTGCGCGCTGCGCACCCTTTTTTTTATGTCCGAGCGGGACGCGAGGACGGTACCCCCTGGTGGGGTCACGTTCGGCTGGTTTGAAGAGAGCCAGGCTGTAGTGGCCCCTCAAGGCATTTACGCGGTAGCGCTGAATGTGTATATTAAGACATTCATATCTTTATAGGCTCTCGCCAGCCCGTCGCCGATGATTCTGTCCCGCACCACCCAATACGCCATTCAGGCCCTCATTTTCGTGGCGACCCAGCCGCGAGGTGTTCCGGTATTGATCCGTACGGTCGCCGAGCATCTCGACGTTCCGCCGCCGTATCTTGCGAAAATAATGCAAAGCCTCAGCCGCGGAAAACTGATCAATTCCTTTCGCGGACGCCAAGGTGGCGTGTGTCTGCGCGAAGGCGGCGAAAAGACCGATCTGATGCAGATTCTCACGCTGATCGAAGGTCCGGGATTGACCGAGAACTGTGTCCTCGGACTCAAGGTATGCAGCGACGAGACGGCTTGCCCGATGCACACCCAGTGGAAGCCGATCAAGATCAAGATCGTGAAGCTGCTGACCCAGCAGACGCTGGGAAAGCTCGCCGCTGCCGTTCAGAGCGGAAAGTATCGACTTACCGAACTGCCGTTTGCGCTGCTTGAGCGGAAAGGAGTGACGCGCAGTACGGGACAAAAAATTTCCCGATTGACTCAGGCTGCTCGAACCCGCTCCCCAGGCGCCGCGCGGACGGCTTCAGTCAAAGGGGCTAACCAACGCGCGTAGCGCTATCGTGTGTCAGGACGCAGTATGAAAACTCTACATGGCTCGAAGGTGACCCCATTCCGTCTGGCAGCCGATCAAAACTGCGAGCCGATTGCCTGCACCCAATGCGGTGTTTATCAGTTATGCCTGCCGCTCGGCTTGCACCAAGCCGATTTGACGCTCCTGGAGAGCATCGTCAAACGCAAGGAATTGTATAAACGCGGGCAGCTACTGTTCCGGGCGGGGGATCCGTTCGACTTTATCTATGCCATTCGCAGCGGATCGGTCAAGACCTACGTTTGTACTCAGGACGGACGGACACAGATTACCGGCTTCCACATCGCGGGCGAACTGGTAGGACTGAGCGCGCTCGCGTCGGGACGGTATAGCTGCGAAGCGCGGGCGCTCGAGACGACCTCGGTTTGCCGCGTCGAGGCCGAGCGACTGGATGAACTGGCGCAAACGATCCCGTCGATTCAGTACCAGATGCTGAAAATCATGAGCGGACACATCCGCCAGGACGAGGAGTTGATGCTGTTGCTCGGCAAGAGAGGCGCCGAAGAGCGTCTGGCCGAGTATCTGGTCGGGTTGTCGAGGCGCTTTTCCGCGCGCAATTATTCCTCGACGCA
>CAZYTN010000042.1:0-13460 GCA_964650115.1 uncultured Sulfuritalea sp. | reverse complement strand
CGTCGGTGACCAGGCACTCGATGCCCAGCGACATGTCGGCCAGGCGCCCGGCCGCGTTGAGGCGCGGGCCGAGGGCGAAGCCGAGATCGAAGGTCGCGGCGCGGCCAGGCTCGCGGCCGGCGATGCCGAGCAGCGCGGCGATGCCGGCCTGCATCTGGCCGCCGCGAATGCGCGCCAGGCCCTGGGCGACGAGGATGCGGTTGTTGCGGTCGAGAGGCACCACGTCGGCCACCGTGCCCAGAGCCACGAGGTCGAGCAGGCCGGCCAGGTTCGGTTCCGGCGCGTTGGCATAAGCGCCGCGCCGGCGCAGTTCGGCGCGCAAGGCCAACATCACGTAGAACATCACGCCGACGCCGGCCAGCGCCTTGCTCGGAAAATCGCAGCCGGGCTGGTTTGGATTGACGATGACATCGGCTGCAGGCAGTTCGTCGCCAGGCAGGTGGTGATCGGTGATCAGCGTGGCGATGCCGAGGCGCTTGAGCGCCGCGACGCCTTCGACGCTGGCGATGCCGTTGTCGACCGTGACCACCAGATCGGGCTGGCGCGCCGCCGCCAGTTGCGCCACTTCCAATGAGAGTCCGTAGCCGAGCGTGAAGCGGTCGGGCACCAGGTAGTCGACCGTGGCGCCCATCATGCGCAGCGCGCGCAGGCCGACCGCGCAGCCGGTGGCGCCGTCGCAGTCGTAGTCGGCGACGATGAGGATCTTGCGGCCGGCGGCAATCGTGTCGGCCAGCAGCGTCGCGGCTTCGCGCGCGCCCTTCAGCCGGTCGGGGGCGAGCAGGGCGCTGCTGCGCGTGTCGAGCTCGTCCGGACTGCGGATGCCGCGCGCGGCATAGAGCCTGGCCAGCAGGGGATGCACGCCGCCCTGTTCGAGCGCCCAGGTGGCGCGCGGCGGGATGTCGCGAACGGAAATGCGCGTCATTGCGCCACCAGTTCGGCCAGTGCGCGCGGCTTGCGCCAGAATTTCCACAGGTCATGGCGGCTGACCCGCAACTCGGCAGCGACGAGATCGCCGGGCGCGACCAGGCGCAGGGCGCCGAGCCGGCCGCCGCGCAGGGCGGCGAGCGCGGGCGCCAGCCAGTCGGCCTCGAAACGCGACAGTTCATCGCGCCAGACAATCGCATCGCCGCTGCGAGCCGGTTGTTCCAGGGCATCGAAAACGGCCAGCGGTCTGCGCGCCGCGGTACTTTCGAAGGTCGCCGGCAGCGTCGCAGCGTCGATCCGCAGCAGGCGGGCGATGCCGCGGGCGACCGGGTCCTTGCTCCAGAGTGCGTCATGCGCAGCGGTATCGGTGCGGGTGTCAAAAGCGGGCAGGCAGCCGCCGCCCCAGGGCCAGAGCGAATTGACCACGGGTTGTCCGGCGGCAGCGCGCGCCTCATTCACGGGATGGGCATGCAAGACCATCTGCGCCTCGTTGAGGGCTTGGCGCCACGGCGCATAGGAGGCTTCGAGCGGCAGCGGCGCGGCAGAACGACCCGTGGCGTCCGGCAAGTCCCGGAAGGCCGGCGCGCCGGCCGACAGGCGCAGGTTCCAGTGTTCCGGTGAAAGCATTTCCAGACGCCCCAGCGCGGCGAAAGTCGGCGCCAGCGCCACGGCGAGCGCGGCGGCTTCGTCGCCGCTCAGGCGCAGATTTGGCGGATCGTCGACGATCAGGCTGCGCTCATGGAAGTTCAGCCGCACCGGATCGAGGCACAGCCAGTCCGCTTCGTCAGGATGGTCGCGCAGCGCGAGCCGGCGCAGGGCGGCGGCCGGCAGCGGCGCGGCGAGACCGGTGATTTCGGCGAGGATGGCGGCGGTACCCTGTGCCGGGCGCTGCGTCAGCCGGCCGCGCCCGAGCAGGGTGGTGAAGGCGGGCAGGGGCAGGTCAAAGGTGAGATCCGCGAGCGCCTGGCGCGTCCAGATGAGGCCAGGCACGATGAGCGTCAGCATGACCGCATGTTAACATGCGGCGCCAAGCCCATCGAAGCCATGAACTACGAACTCCTCATCGGTCTGCGCTATACGCGCGCCCAGCCGCGCGAAGGCGCCGCCAACCGCTTCATCTCCTTCATCGCGCTGATTTCCATGCTCGGGCTGGCGCTTGGCGTGGCGGCGCTGATCGTCGTGCTGTCGGTGATGAACGGCTTTCAGAAGGAACTGCGCGAGCGGATTCTGGGCGTCGTCTCCCATGTCCAGATCAGCAGCGAAAGCGGCGAAATCGGCGACTGGAGCAAGGTGGTGCAAGGGGCGGCGCAGCATCCGCGGGTCAAGGCGGCCGCGCCCTATGTCCAGGCCCAGGGCATGTTGAGCTACGACGGCCAGGTGCGCGGCATGATGGTGCGCGGCATCCTGCCCGAGGCCGAGGACAAGGTGGCCGACTTCGCCCGCTACATGAAGTCAGGCAAGCTCGACCAGTTGCGGCCCGGCGAATTCGGCATGGTGCTCGGCAGCGAGCTTGCGCGCGCGCTGCGGGCCGTGCCTGGCGACAAGGTGACGCTGCTGGCGCCGCAGGGCCTGGTCACCCCGGCCGCCATATTGCCGCGGGTCAAGCAGTTCCGCGTGGTCGGCATCTTCGAGGCCGGCATGTTCGAATTCGATTCCGGTCTGGCGCTGATCCACCTCAGTGATGCGCAGAAGCTGTATCGCATGGACGAGCGTGTCTCCGGGGTGCGGCTCAAGGTCGATGACCTATTCGCCGCGCCGAGGATCGGCCGCGAGCTGATGCGCTTTCTCCCCATGGATGCGTGGGTCAGCGACTGGACCCGCAGCCATGCCAACTTTTTTCGCGCCGTCGAAATCGAAAAACGCATGATGTTCCTGATCCTGTTGCTGATCGTTGCGGTCGCCGCCTTCAACATTGTGTCCACGCTGGTCATGGCCGTCACCGACAAGCGTGCCGACATCGCCATCCTGCGCACGCTCGGCGCCAGTCCGCAGAGCATCATGGCCATCTTTATCGTGCAGGGGGTCCTGATCGGGACGGTGGGGCTGGCTGCCGGCATCGGCGGAGGAGTGGCGCTGGCGCTGAACATTGACGTCGTGGTACCCGCACTGGAAAGTCTGCTGGGCCTGAAATTCCTGGCCAAGGACGTGTATTACATCAGCGAGTTGCCCTCCGATCTGCACTGGTCGGATGTCGGCACCATCGCCGTGGTGTCCTTCGTCCTCACCTTGCTGGCCACCTTGTATCCGAGCTGGCGCGCCTCGCGCACGCAACCGGCGGAGGCCTTGCGCTATGAGTGAGGTCGTTCTCGAATGCAGCGGCCTGAGCAAGGTCTTTCGCCAGGGCGCAGCAGAGGTGCAGGTGCTGGGTGGCGTCGAGCTGAAAGTCGGCGCCGGCGATACGGTGGCCATCGTCGGCGCCAGTGGTTCGGGCAAGAGCACGCTGCTGCATCTGCTCGGCGGACTGGACACGCCGACCTTGGGCACGGTCCTGCTGCACGGCCGCGACCTGGCACAGGTCGGCGAGACGGAGCGCGGGCGGCTACGCAATCGGTCGCTGGGTTTCGTGTACCAGTTCCACCATCTGTTGATGGAATTCAGCGCCGTGGAAAATGTCGCCATGCCGCTCCTGATCCGGCGCATGGAGCGCGCCGAGGCGGAGCGGCAGGCGCGGGCGGTGCTGGAGCGGGTCGGCCTCGGTCATCGCCTGAGCCACCGGCCGGGCGAGTTGTCCGGCGGCGAGCGTCAGCGCGTGGCGGTGGCGCGGGCACTGGTGACGAAGCCGGATTGCCTGCTGGCCGACGAGCCGACCGGAAATCTCGATCGCAGCGCAGCCGATTCCGTGTTCGGCCTGCTGCTGGAACTTTGCCGGGAACATCAGGCGGCGCTGGTGCTGGTGACCCATGACCCCGATCTTGCGGCGCGCACGGGGCTGGTGCTGCACCTGCAGGACGGGGTGCTGGTTTAAGTTTTACGCCCCGAGCGACTGCGTGCTGCGGCCAGGTGCCGCTGGCGCCGGTGGTGCCAGGCGCGGACCAGGTAGATCCGCCAGACCACGCGAATCAGGAAATAGCTGGCCAGCGCCAGTCCCAGGGCGAGCAGCACCAGGCCCAGCGCCAGCGGCGCGCCGAGACCGACCATCCAGGCTATCAGTTCGTGAGTCCAGGCGATCAGACCGTCCGTGCCGTACTCGGGCGGCGCGACAAAGTGCTGGCGTGGCCCGGGCAGCGCCCATTGGCCGAGCGTGAAGGCAACAACGTAAAGAGGCACGATGGTGAAGGGATTGGTGTAGAAGGTGGTCAGCATTGCCAGCGGCAGATTGACGCGGAAGATCACCGCACAGATCGCCGCGCCCAGCATCTGCAGCGGACCCGGAATCAGCCCGCAGAACATCCCGGCCGCCACGGCGCCGGCTGCCGAGCGGCGGTTGAGATGCCACAGCCGAGGATGTAGCAGGGTGTTCTCGAACCGCGCCAGCCAGCGGTTGCCGCGGATCGCTTCGTGGTCGGGGAGAAACTTGCGAATGCGTTTGCGCATGCGTGATGGGTGTCCGCTCCGCGTCAGACGCTGCGGATCGACAATTCTCCGACGCCTTCCACGCCGCCCGTCACCAGGTCGCCCTTGACCACCGGGCCGACGCCTTCCGGCGTGCCTGTAAAAATCAGGTCGCCGGGAAACAGTTCGAAATACTTCGAGAGATGAGCGATGGTTTCCGGCACCGACCAGATCAGGTCGGCAAGGTCGCCCTCCTGTTTCAGCTTCCCATTGACCGTGAGCCAGACCCGGCCGGCGCTGGGGTGGCCACAACGGCTGGCAGGGACCAGCGGGGCTATTGGCGCCGATTGGTCGAAGGCCTTGCCCAGTTCCCAGGGCCGGCCCTTGTCGCGCAGTGCGAACTGCAGGTCGCGCCGGGTCATGTCGAATCCGGCTGCATAGCCCCAGATGTGATCCGTGGCTGCGTCGATGGCGATGTTGCTGCCGCGCCTGCCGATCGCCACGACCAGTTCGACTTCATGATGGTAGTTGGCCGTTTGCGGCGGATAGGCGATTTCCGCCGTGGCACCCGGTGCCACCGGCACGATGGCATCGGCCGGCTTGCAGAAGAAGAAGGGCGGTTCGCGCTCCGGGTCGGAGCCCATCTCGCGTGCATGGGCCGCGTAATTGCGGCCGACGCAATAGATGCGCCGCACCGGAAAGCTGTCACCGCTCCCGGCGACGGGTACGGCGGGCTGGGGGACGGGAGGAATGACGTAGTTCATGGCGGCTCCTGATGGATTGCCTCAATTATCGCTCACTGCGAGGCTGCAGCATTTTTGCCGAGGCTGCGCGCGTCGCGACTGGCTCGTCGCGCTTGCCCCGCCTGGCTTGTCGCATCATCATGCGGTGCTGCAAAACCATGGTGCACCGCATTAATCGAATTGAATAAATGGCCATATCAAAAAAATGGTTTGGACGGCGGGCATGTTTGCGGCGAAGAATGCGCAACCCGCACGCAGAGGCGGACCCGACACCATGATTTAGGAGGAAACACCATGCGCCAGTATTCCGTCCTGCCGAGCCGGCCTATGCAGCTCCAGACCAGCTTCCACGTCCCCAGCCAGGAACTGCCGCTGCGCGTGACGCTCGACGACGCGGCGCTGGCGGTGATGACCGATTTCAGGAAGGTCACCGCTTTCACCATCGATCCCGATGTCAGCGTCGATACCGCGGCGCGCGTGATGCGCCGACGCAAGGTGCATCTGCTGCTGGTTGTCGATGTCGAAAACCTCGTGGCCGGCATCATCACCTCGAACGACCTGATCGGCGAGAAGACGCTGCAGTGCATTTCGGTCCGCGGCATCGCTCGCGCCGACGCCCTGGTGCGCGACATCATGACGCCGGCCAGCCGTCTCGAAGTCATCAGCATGGACGACGTGCTGCATGCCCGTGTCGGCCACGTCGTGGCGACGCTGAAGGCCACCGGGCGGCGCCATGCCGCCGTGGTGGATGAGGATGCGTCCGGGCACCAGGTCCTGCGCGGCCTGCTGTCCTGTTCGCAGATCGCCCTGCAACTTGGCGAGGCAGTGGAAACCACAGAGATCGCGCAGAACTTCGCCGAGATCAGCGCCGCGCTGCACGCCTGACCGCAGTTCGGCCGCGGCCGATTCGCTGCTCAGGGTCCATCCCGCCGGCGACGGCGTTTCCTGCATTCGTGTCCGGGCGGATGGCGATTTGGAAAATCGGGCTTGACGGCGGCTGCCTGGGAGGAGAAGAATGGCTTGCACCCGTCCTCAAGAGACGAGCCCGCGACGACCAAAGGAGAAAACGCCATGCGCCAGTATTCCGCTCTGCCTCATCGGCCCTTGCGACCGCTTACCCGCTTTCACGCTCCACGCCAGAATTTGCCGCCCCAGGTCACGCTGGATGACCCGGCGGTTACCGTGATGACCGATTTCCAGAAGGTTACCGCCTTCACCATCGACCCCGATGTCAGCGTCGATACCGCAGCACGCGTCATGCGCCGGCGCAGTGTGAATCTGCTGCTGGTGGTCGACGTCGGGAATCACGTACTCGGCATCGTCACCTCGAACGATCTGCTCGGCGAGAAGACGCTGCAGTGCATCAGCACGCGCGGCATCGCCCGCGAAGATGCACTCGTGCGCGACATCATGACGCCGGAAAGTCGGCTCGAAGTCATCACCATGGACGACGTGCTGCACGCGCATGTCGGCCACGTGGTGGCGACGCTGAAGGCGACCGGGCGGCGCCATGCCGTCGTGGTGGATGAGGACGCGTCGGGGCATCAGGTCCTGCGCGGACTGTTCGCCGCCTCGCAACTGGCGCAGCAGTTGGGCGAACCGGTGGACACCATGGCGGTGGCCCATACTTTCGCCGAGATCAGCGCCGCGCTGCACGTCTGATCCTGTTTCGGCTGCGGCCGATGCCGGGCGCATGGTCTATCCCACCGGGGGATACCGTCCCCGGGTTTCGCCTGGGACATATCCCACCGGGGGATACCGTCCCCGGCTTTCGCCTGGGACAAATCCCACCGGGGGATACCGTCCCCGGCTTTCGCCTGGGACATAATCCCGGCCATGCGCCTTTTTGTTCTCGCCTTCGCCGGGGGTATCTGGTTGTTGCAGCAGCAGGCTGCGCTGCCCGATCTGCCGTGGCTGGCAGGTCTGGCTGGCGCAGTGGTACTGCTGTTCGGGATGCGCCATCGACTGCTGAAGGCGTGGACAACGGACCGACAAAAGTTATGCAAAGCGGTATCCCCTGGGACGGCGCTGGCGGTACGGCGATTCATCGCACCGACACTTCTTGTCGCGGCGGCGGGGGCAATCGGCTTCGCCTGGGCAGCGGCTTTTGCGCAACTGCGCCTGGCCGACGAACTGCCGGCGGCGCTCGAGGGCCGCGACATCGAACTGACGGGCGTGGTCGCCGGCCTGCCGCAGGCGCTGGAGCGCGGCGTGCGTTTCGAATTCGATGTGGAACAGGCGGTGGCCGGGGTGCCGCCGCACATTTCCCTGGCCTGGTATAGCGGTCGCGATGACGGAGATGACGAGGCCTCGCCGCTGGTTCCCGTGCGCGCCGGCGAGCGCTGGCATTTCACGGTACGGCTGAAGCGGCCGCACGGCAATTTCAATCCACACGGCTTCGACTACGAGGCCTGGCTGTTCGAGCGCGGCATCCGCGCCACCGGCTACGTGCGTCCGCGCAGCGCCGCACGCATCGACGCCCAGGTGTGGCGGCCGGCCTACGCAGTGGAGATGCTGCGCGAAACCATTCGCGATCGCTTTCGCGTCGCATTACCCGATGCGCCCTATGCCGGTATCCTGATCGCGCTGGCCGTCGGCGACCAGCATGCGATCGATTCCGGCTTGTGGCAAAACTTCGCCCGCACCGGCATTACCCATCTGATGAGCATTTCGGGTCTGCACGTGACCATGCTGGCGGGACTCGCCTATGCGTTCGTCAATTGGTTGTGGCGGCGTTCGGCCACGTTGCCGCTGCGTCTTCCGGCCCAGCATGCGGCGGCGATCGGCGGCTTTCTGGTGGCCTTCGGCTATTGCCTGCTGGCCGGCTTTGCCGTGCCGGCGCAGCGCACGCTGTACATGCTCGGCGTGTTGGTGGCGGCGCGACTGAGCGGGCGCGAACTCGCCGGTTCGCGCGTGCTGCTGCTGGCGCTCATGCTGGTCCTGCTGCTCGATCCCTGGGCGGTGCTGGCGGCCGGTTTCTGGCTGTCTTTCGGTGCGGTGGCGCTGCTGTTCCATATCGGCAGCGGGCGGCTGGGGCCGGTGCATTGGCTGATGGAATGGGGGCGCGCGCAATGGGCGGTCACGCTGGGCATGCTGCCGGCGCTGCTGGCGCTGTTTCAGCAGTTCTCGCTGGTCTCGCCGCTGGCCAATGCGCTGGCGATTCCGCTGGTCAGCTTTGTCGTCACGCCGCTGGCGCTGCTGGGCAGCCTGCCGCTGCTCGATCCGCTGTTGTCCCTGGCGCATTTTTTCACGGTCTGGCTGATGATCTTCATCGACTGGCTGGCAGGCCTGCCGCTGGCGATGTGGCAACAGGCCGCGCCGCCGGCATGGGCGGTGCTGCTGGCGCTGGCCGGCGGCATCTGGCTGCTGCTGCCGCGGGGCTTTCCGGCGCGCTGGCTGGGCTTGCTGACCTTTCTGCCGTTGTTGATGGTGCTGCCGCCGCGTCCGGCGAGCGATGCCGCAGCGATTACCGTGCTCGACGTCGGCCAGGGCCTGGCGATCCATGTACAGACCGCCACCCATGATCTGCTGTTCGATGCCGGGCCGGCATTTTCGGCCGACGCCGACAGCGGCAACCGCATCATCGCGCCCTACCTGCGTGCGCTGGGAGTGCGCCGGCTCGATGCCCTGGTCATCAGCCACGCCGACAAGGACCACGAGGGCGGTGCGGCTTCGGTGCTGTCGGCGTTGCCGGTGGCGGGCCTTAAAACTTCTTTGCCCTTCGAACATGCCCTGTCGGCCCAGCCGGTGCCGCACGAATTGTGCCGCATCGGCGATGTCTGGAACTGGGACGGCGTGCATTTCGAAATCCTGCATCCGGGCGCCGAACCGCTGTCGCGCAAGACCAACGACCTCAGCTGCGTGCTGCGCATCACCGCAGGCGGCAAGGCGATGCTGCTGACTTCGGACATCGAGGCGGTTTCCGAACAGTCGCTGCTGGCGGGCCAGCGTCCGGCTCTGGCGGCCGCGGTGATGACGGTGCCGCATCACGGCAGCAAAACCTCATCGACGCCCGGGTTCATCGCTGCGGTGGCGGCAGGCGACGTGATCTTCCCGGTCGGCTATCGCAATCGTTTCGGCCATCCGAAAGAGGAGGTGGTGGCACGCTACCTCCAAAGCGGCGCCCGGCTGCATCGCACCGATGCCGACGGTGCCGTCAGCGTCGGCCTGGCCAGTGCCGGCATCGGATTCCGGCACGAGCGTGCCGAGCGCAGGCGCTATTGGCACGCCCGGTAGGCGATAATCGGCGCCCGAACCCTGCGCCGCCTGCCATGACTCACAGCGATTCCACCCCCTTTGCCGGCCTGCGACCGGAGCGCATTCTCGACGCGCTGGAGAGCCTGGGCTATCGCTGCGACGGGGCTCTGATGGCGCTCAACAGTTACGAAAACCGTGTCTGGCAGATAGGCATCGAAGACCATGCCCCCTTGATTGCCAAGTTCTACCGGCCGGGGCGCTGGAGCGATGCGCAGATCGCCGAGGAACACGCGCTTACCGCGGCCCTGGCGGCGGACGAACTGCCGGTGGTGACGCCCCTGGCGATCGGCGGGCAAACCCTGTTCGGCCACGGCGGTTTCCGCTTCGCCGTGTTTCCGCGCCAGGGTGGGCGCGCCCCGGAGTTTGCCGAGCCGCGGATCCTGGAGTGGATGGGGCGCCTGATGGCGCGCATACATTTGGTGGGCGTGCGCGCGCCCTTCACGCGGCGCGAAACTCTGGACATCCGGAGTTTCGGCGTGCAATCGCGCGACTGGCTGCTGGCCAACCGGATAATTCCGCCGGACCTCGAGCCGGTATGGCGGGGTGTCGCCGACCAGGCGCTGGAGGGTGTGCGCCACTGCTACGCGCGGGCGGGTCAGGTGCAGCACCTGCGCCTGCACGGCGACTGCCATGCCGGGAACGTGTTGTGGACGCCGGACGGCCCGCACTTCGTGGACTTCGATGATGCGCGCATGGGGCCGGCGATCCAGGATCTGTGGATGCTGCTCTCCGGCGATGCGGAAGAGATGGGGCGGCAACTCGGCCATGTGCTGGCCGGTTACGAGACCTTCCGTGAGTTCGACGAGCGCGAACTGCAACTGGTCGAAGCCCTGCGCACCCTGCGCCTGATGCATCATTCGGCCTGGCTGGCGCAGCGCTGGAACGATCCGGCGTTTCCGGCGGCGTTTCCCTGGTTTGCCACGAACCGCTACTGGGAGGAACGGATACTCGAACTGCGCGAGCAGATTGCAATAATGCATGAGCCTTCGCTTGTGCCCCGGTAATCGGAGAACTGGAAATGGAAATGCGTGAAGGGAAAGTGAAGTGTCTGAGTGCGGCCGGGTTTCATCACATGGCCTATGTCGAGTGGGGCGATGCGGCCAATCCCAGGGTGTTGGTGTGTGTGCATGGCCTGACGCGCTGCGCGCGCGATTTTGATTTTCTGGCGCAGGCGCTGGCTGCCGATTACCGGGTGGTTTGCCCGGATGTAGTGGGGCGTGGCCGCAGCGACTGGCTGCGGGACAAGTCCTTATACGCAATACCGCAGTATTGCGCCGACATGACGACCCTGCTGGCGAAACTGAATGCGGAAGCCGTGGACTGGGTCGGTACCTCGATGGGTGGCCTGATCGGCATGGCGCTGGCCTGCCAGCCGGAAACGCCGATCGCGCGGCTGGTGCTGAACGACGTCGGCCCGGTGATCACGGCGACATCACTGGGACGCATCGGCAGCTATCTCGGGGCCGCGCCCCGCTTCGACAACATCGGACAGGCGGAAGTCTTCGTCCGTTTCGTCTCGGCCACCTTCGGCAAATTCACCGATGAAGAGTGGCGGCATCTGACGCTGCATGTGACGCGCACCGCCGCCGACGGCAAGATCGAGTTCGCCTACGATCCGGGCATCGCCCAGTCCTTCCGTGACATGCAGGCGACCGCTGACGGCAAGGACGTCGAGATGTGGCCGCTGTATGACGGCGTTGCCTGTCCGACCTTGCTGCTGCGCGGCGAAACATCGGATCTGCTGACGCACGAGACGGCCCTGCAAATGTGCCAGCGCGGGCCGCGTGCGAGGCTGGTCGAAGTGCCTGGAGTCGGCCACGCGCCTATGCTGATGCATGCCGCGCAAGTCACGCCGGTGCGCGAATTTCTGCTCGGTTGAGGGCGCTGCCCGGAGGATGCTGCAGTGCCGCATCGAAAGTTTTGATGTCACCATTTTTCGCGGCCTAGAATAGCCCTCTGTCCGCATATTCCGGCAATGGCTTAAAGAGGAGGCATCATGCAGAAATCGTTGCACATCGACCCGAACAAATGCACGGGGTGTTTGCAGTGCGAGATGGCGTGTTCGTACGAGAACCATGGCGTATTCAACATTTCCAAGTCGCGGATCAAGGTCTTCAACTTCGAGCATGCCGGACGCAAGGTGCCCTACACCTGCACGCAATGTGCCGAAGCCTGGTGCATGCATGCCTGCCCGGTCGATGCCATCCGGATCGACGCCGGCACGGGCGCCAAGACCGTGCATGAAGACATCTGCGTCGGCTGCAAGGTATGCACCATTGCCTGTCCCTTCGGCACGGTGAACTACGTTGCCGAAACCGGCAAGGTGCAGAAATGCGACCTGTGCGGCGGCGAGCCCGCCTGCGCCGACGCCTGTCCGACCGGCGCCATCACCTACGTCGATGCCGACTGGACGGGCCTCGACAAAATGCGCCAGTGGGCCGGCAAGACCGACACCCAACCGCGCGCCACCGCATAAGGAGACACAGACATGGCCTGGAACCGAAAGATACTGCGCGTAGACCTCACCAAGGGCACCTGCAAAGCCGAACCCCTCAACATGGAATGGGCCCAGGACTACCTGGGACAGCGCGGGCTCGCCACCAAATACTTCGTCGAAGAAGTCGACCCCAAGGTCGACCCGCTCTCCCCCGAGAACAAGCTGATCATGACCACCGGACCGCTCACCGGCACGGTCGCCTCCACCGGCGGCCGCTACTCGGTCGTCACCAAGGGCGCGCTCACCGGCGCGATTGCCTGCTCCAACTCCGGCGGCTACTTCGGCGCCGAACTCAAGTTCTCCGGCTGGGACATGATCATCTTCGAAGGCAAGAGCCCGAAGCCCGTCTATCTGTCCATCGAAGACGACAAGGCCGAACTGAAAGACGCCAGCCATCTCTGGGGCAAGACCGTGTTCCAGACCGAAGAAACCATCAAGACGAGCCACCAGGACCCGCAGATCCGCGTCGCCAGCATCGGCCGCGCCGGCGAAAACGGCGTCATGTTCGCCTGCATCGTCAATGACCTGCACCGCGCCGCCGGGCGTTCCGGGGTCGGCACCGTGATGGGCTCGAAGAACCTCAAGGCCGTCGCCGTGCGCGGCAAGAGCGGCGGCGGCGCCACCCTCAAGGACCCCAAAGCCTTCATGGCCGCCACCAAGGCCGCCAAGAAAGTGCTGGCCGACAACGCCGTCACCGGCCAGGGCCTGCCGACGTATGGCACCCAGGTCCTGATGAACGTCATCAACGAAATCGGCGCCTCGCCCACGCGCAACCACCGTGACGTCCAGTTCGAAGGCGCGCGCAAGATCTCCGCCGAAGCCATGGCCGAAAAGCGGCCCGACGGCAAGAGCCACCTCGTCACCAACCAGGCCTGCTTCGGCTGCACCATTGCCTGCGGCCGGATCTCGAAGATCGACGAAACCCACTTCAGCGTCGTGAACAAGCCCGAGTACTGGGGCGCCACCGGCGGCCTCGAATACGAAGCGGCCTGGGCCCTGGGCAACAACACCGGCACCGACGACCTCGAAGCCCTGCAGTACGCCAACATCCTGTGCAACGAAGACGGCTTTGACCCCATTTCCTTCGGCGCCACCATCAGTGCCGCCATGGAACTGTATGAACTGGGTATCCTCAGCAAGGAACAGATCGGCATGGAAGCCCCCTTCGGCTCCGCCGCCGCCCTGTGCAAACTCGCCGAAATGACCGCCCAGGGCATCGGCTTCGGCAAGGAAATCGGCCTGGGCTCCTATCGTCTGTGCCAGAAGTACGGCCGCCCCGACCTCTCGATGGGCGTCAAGAAGCAGGAATTCCCCGCCTACGACTCGCGCGGCATCCAGGGCATCGGCCTGGGCTATGCGACATCGAATCGCGGCGCCTGTCACCTGCGCGCCTACACCGTCGCCTCCGAAGTGCTCGGCATCCCGGTCAAGACCGACCCGCTGGTCACCGAAGGCAAGGCCGACCTCGTCAAGGCCTTCCAGGACGCCACCGGCGTCTTCGACAGCGCCGGCGTCTGCGCCTTCACCACCTTTGCCTGGAGCCTGGC
>CAZYTN010000041.1:0-13620 GCA_964650115.1 uncultured Sulfuritalea sp. | reverse complement strand
AAGTGCGGCAGAACCTGATGTTCTCCGCCACCTTCGCCGCCGAAGTGCGCGAACTGGCGCACACGGTACTGAAGGATCCGGCAATGGTCGAGGTTGCACGCCGCAATGCGCCGGCGGAACTCGTCACGCACACGGTGATCAAGGTCGACCAGGACAAAAAGCGCGACCTGCTGCTGCATCTCTTCGCCGCCCACGGCTGGCATCAGGTGCTGGTGTTCTGCCGCACCAAGCACGGCTCCGACGCGCTGGCGCGCAAGCTGGAGCAGTCCGGCGTGCGCACCGCGGCCTTGCACGGCAACAAGTCGCAGAACGCCCGCACCCGCGCGCTGGCCGATTTCAAGGCCGGCAAGCTCGCCGCCCTGGTCGCCACCGACATTGCGGCGCGCGGCCTGGACATCGATTCGCTGCCGCGCGTGGTGAATTTCGAGCTGCCCAATGTGCCCGAGGATTACATCCACCGCATCGGCCGCACCGGCCGTGCCGGCGCCAGCGGCGAAGCCCTGAGCCTGGTCAGCAGCGACGAGCGCATCCAGTTGCGCGACATCGAGCGCCTGCTGAAGCGCGAAATCCCGACTTCGGTCATGCCCGGCTTCGAGCCGCAGCACAATCATTCGGTGCCGCGTCCCGCCGCCGGCCGCCCGCCGGCGCAGAAGCCGGCCCAGGCGCGCACGCGCAGCGGCAATGGAAACCGCAGCGGCGCACCGCGTCCGGCCCGGTCGGGAGGTGGTGGCGGCACGGCCAAGCCGGCCAGCCATCACAGCGGCCAGCGGCATCGCTGAGAACGTCGCACCAAGCGTCTTAAGCGCTTGCCCCGCGAAATGTCATTTCGCGGGTTCCAACGCGTCTGCCACGACCACGCAATCGTGTCTAGGGTTTCCCCGGCACCACCAGGGCGCCCGAACGATAGGCCTCCGCAGCCGCCTGGTAGTGACTGACCGCCTCATCAAGAATGCGCGTGCCCCGCTCGTCGGCGGCGCGCTCCTTCCCGTTCTCGGCGTCGACGATGCGCCAGCGTCGCTGCGGCCTCAGCTCGACGAGAATGCCGTTTTCCAGATAGCCCACCGTCTGGTAGTTGGCCATGAAGGCGCGCTGGTGCGCCGGCCCCTCATGCAGGATGTCGTGGCCGAAAAAGCGCGAACGGTAGCTGACGTTCAACAAAGCCAGTAGCGTGGGACCGACGTCGATCTGCGAGGCAAGGGTATCGACTCGCGCCGGCTTGATATGCCGCGGCGACCAGATCATCAGCGGGATATGAAAGTCCTCTATCGTCAGTGCGGTCTTGCCCCGCCCGCCGGAGGTGTGGTCCGCGAGGATGACGAACACGGTGTCGTCGAACCAGGGCCGGGTCTTTGCCTGGCGGAGGAAGTCACCAATCGCCCAGTCGGTGTACTTCACCGCTCCGTTGCGTCCGGTACCCGAGGGGATGTCGATGCGCCCTTCCGGATAGGTATAGGGCCGGTGATTGCTGGTGGTCATGACGTGGGCGTAAAACAGCTTGCCCGCGGCATGCCGTTGATCGAGTTGCTGCAGCGTCTGGGTGAACAAGTCCTCATCCGCCACGCCCCAGATGGTTTCGTGGTGAATGTTCTCCTTGGCGATCGCCAGCCGATCGATCACCGTGTATCCATTGCCGCCGAAGAAGTCCTGCATGTTGTCGAAGTAACCGTAGCCGCCGTACAGATACAGTGATTCGTAGCCGCGCTGGTTGAACACTTCGCCCAGGGTAAACAATTTGCCATTGTTGGGACGCTTGACAACGGAATTTCCCGGCGTCGGCGGAAAAGACAGGGTGACGGCTTCCAGTCCGCGCACGGTGCGCAGTCCCGTGGCGTAGAGGCGGGTAAAGAACAGGCTTTCCTGTGCCAGGCGATCGAGGTTCGGAGTCAGCGCCTTGTCGTTGCCGAACGCGGCCATGAAGTCGGCCGAGAGGCTTTCGACCGTCACCAGGACGACGTTCAGGCGCTTTTCCGGACCGCGGCCAAGTACTTCCCGCTCGATCGGCATCGGCGAATTGGGCGTAAAGTTCTGTGGCCCGATTTGTTCGTATTCGGCACGCAACACCTTGTATACGTGGGCCAGCGGCTTGGAACGATAGAACGTCGCATAGTCGATCTCGTTGTTGCGAAATGCGCTCCAGAATTCATAGTGCCCGTTGCCCGCCAACTGCACCGCCTGCGCCTCGTCGGTAAATTCCTTGTAGCGCGGCTGGACCAGATAGAACGACAGGACCGGCAAGACGAAGGCTGCGACAACAATAGCGACCCGGTGTCTGCGGCTTAGAGCTTCCCCTTGAGCTGCATCGCGCAAGGGGCGCCACTGTGCGGCGAACAGTGCTGCGGTGGCAAGGGCAATTCCGGCGAAGGCGGGACGCAGATCGTAGGATTCGCGAATGTTGCCGATGACCTCCCGCGTATAGACCAGATAGTCGACGGCGATGAAATTGAAGCGCGAGGCGAACTCGTTCCAGAAGAAGAACTCCGATGCCGCGACAAACGCCAGCACGCCGGACACGATCAGCAACAAGCTGCCGGCGACCCAGCGGAAGGAACGATGGGCGCGGGCGGGCCAAAGCGCGACAAGCAGGAGAAACGGGAACAGCCACCATACTGCCGCCGCGAGATCAAACAGCAGGCCGATGGCAAAAATGGGAATCAGACGTGTCGGCGCAAAAAACACCAGATCACCGTTGAAAAACAGCAAACCCAAGCGTACTGCCGCGTTGAGGGCGATGAAGGTCAGCAGGAAGCGGCCGACAACGGCAAGACGCCCCTGCGGGAGATAGGTAGTGCGCATGACCAGGAGACCGACTCGTGGATGGATTGCCATTTTAAGCGACCGGATCGCGTCAGAACGACGAGCCGGGTTGCTTGAGGAACTCGATTTCGCTTGCCGTTGATTCCCGACCAAGGATTTTGTTGCGGTGTGGAAAGCGGCCGAAGCGGGCGATCACCTCGCGATGCCGCAGCGCATAGTCGCAGGCACTGTCGAAGGCCTCGTTCTGCATCTCGCGGCGCAGTGCGGCGAAGAGCGCCACCGAGCGTTCCTGGTCGAGCAGGGACTCGCCGTGTTCGAAGGGCAGGTAGGCGAACCAGCGTTGCCAGGGCGTGAGGTTCTTGTCGCGGCCCGCTGTTACCAAAGTCCCGGCCAGAGTCCTGGCCTGGGCGTCGCCGGCGAAGGCGCGCGGTGTGTCGCGGTAGACGTTGCGGGTGAATTGGTCGAGCAGCAGGATGCGCGCCAGCAATGCATCGTCCGGTCCCTCGCCGGGAGTTCCGCCCAGAGCCGCTTCGACGTCAGGGCCGAAGCGTTCGCGGATTGCGGCATCGAAAGCATCATCCTTGCGGAACCACTCCGGGCGGTAGGAGCCGTGGCCGGGATGGTTCGCCGGCTGGAACCAGAAATCGAGAACGGCGCGCGTAGTGCTCGCGTCCACCGCGCAGCGCTCAGGCGACCTTCTTGGTCGCGGGCTTTTTGCTTGCCGGCTTGGCGGTTGCCTTCTTCGCGGCCGGTTTTTTAGCTACGGCCGCTTCGCTTAACGCCGATGAAGCTGGCGTTAGCCTGCTCCGAAGCTTCGCTTTTGTTGCCGGTTTCTTCACCGCAGGCTTCGCCGCCGTGTCGTCAGCGCCGACTTTTGGCTTCGCCGCCTTTGCTTCCGTAATCTTGGCAGCAGGCTTCGCTCCCGCTTTCGGTGCCCTCGGCTCGAACTCGAAGCCGACCTTGCCGCTGGTCGCATCGCGCACCAGGTAGGCGGAGAACTTGCGCCGCGTCTTGTTCGAGATGAAGCCCTTGAGCAGGTCGGTGCGTCCGGTGGCCAGCAGCTTCTGCATGTCGCCGCGCGCGACTTCCTGTTGCAGGATTATTTTGCCGGAGCGGAAATCGCAGCTCTTGCCGGCGCCCACGGCCTTTTCGCAGACATAGGCCATGCCGTGCTCGAAGACGCGGGCACCGCACTTGGGGCAGGCGCCCAGCGCCTCCTGGGTCGAGAAATCCACTTCCTCGGCATCGGCATCTGCGTCCGACTGGCCGAAATCGAATTCCGGCATGTGGTCGTCCTTGAGCCTGATCATGGCGGCGAACGGCCGTCCCATCTTGCTGCGGAATCCCTGCAGGGGGCCGATCTGGCGATTCGTCAACAGTTCGTCGATTTCCTCGGTTTCCCATTGCCGGCTGGCCACCACCTTCCACAATTTGTATTCGCACTTTTCGCAAGTGAAGTGCTTGTAGCCTTCGTGGATCTTGGCGCCGCAACGGGGGCAGGGGGTCTTCAGGGTGCCGAAGTCGGGATCGGCAAACTCTCCGGTCTTGATGCGCTCGACCATCTCGCGCGTCTTGTCCACGATATGGTTCATGAACTCGTCGCGGCCGAGCCGGCCGTGTTCCATTTCCTTGAGCTTGTATTCCCACTCGCCGGTGAGTTCCGGTGAGCGAATCTCGTCCACCTTGAGCTGTTCCAATGCGAACAGCAGCGAGAAGGCCTTTGCCGTCGGCTGCAGTTCGCGGCCGTTGCGATGCAGGTATTCCTCGGCCAGCAGGCCTTCGATCGTCGCCGCACGCGTGGCCGGGGTGCCCAGTCCGCGCTCGGACATGGCTTCGCGCAACTCCTCGTCCTCGATCAGCTTGCCGGCGCCTTCCATGGCCGTCAGCAGCGTGGCTTCGGTGAAGCGCGGCGGCGGTTGGGTGGCCTTGGCCTTGACCTCGACATCCCTGGCCCAGACGCGCTCGTTCTTTTCCAGCGGCGGCAGGTTGAGGCTTTCGCCGGCCTCTTCGCGCGTCTCCTGCGATTCCTTGCCATACACCGCGAGCCAGCCCGGCGTCACCAGCACCTTGCCTTCGGTCTTGAAGGTTTCCTGCTCGACACGCGTGATGCGCGTAGTGATGTTGTATTCGGCGGAAGGGTAGAAGATGGCGAGGAAACGCTTGGTGACCAGGTCGTAAATCTTCTGTTCCGGTTCGGAGAGGCTTTTCGGCGCAGCCCCGGTGGGGATGATGGCGAAGTGATCGCTCACCTTGGCGTTGTTGAAAATGCGCTTGTTGGGATGCACCCAGCCGTTCTTCAGCACCGCGCCGGCAAAAGTGGCATAGGGCGTGCCGGCCATCGCCGCGAGGGTTTCCTTGACCGTGCCGATGTAATCCTCGGGCAGGTGGCGGCTGTCGGTCCGCGGGTAGGTCAGCACCTTGTGCTTTTCATAAAGCGCCTGGGCGATGCCCAGCGTGTTCTTGGCCGAAAAACCGAAGCGGCCGTTGGCCTCGCGCTGCAGGCTGGTGAGGTCGTAGAGCATCGGGCAGGCTTCGGTCTTGGGCTTGCTTTCCTCGTCCACGGTGCCGTGCTGGCCCAGGCATTTCTTGCGCAGGGCGTCGGCCTTGGCCTTGTCCCACAGGCGTTCGGCGCGGGCATGTTCGTCCTCGGCCTTCTTGAACTTGTCGTCGAACCAGCGGCCGCGATAGGTTCCGGCGAGGCACTGAAACTCGCCTTCGACTTCCCAGTAGTCGCGCGAGACGAAGGCGCGGATGCGGCTTTCGCGCTCGACCATGATCGCCAGAGTCGGGGTCTGCACGCGGCCGACGGGCGTCTTGTAGAAGCCGCCTTCCTTGGAATTGAAGGCTGTCATGGCGCGCGTGCCGTTGATGCCGATCAGCCAGTCGGCCTCGGAACGACAGCGGGCGGCGTCGGCCAGCGGCAGCATTTCATCGTTGGTGCGCAGGTGGGCGAAGCCGTCGCGGATCGCGGTGGCCGTCATCGACTGCAACCACAGGCGTCGCACCGGCTTTTGCCTGGCGCCCAGCGCGTGCTGCGCCACGTAGCGGAAAATCAGTTCGCCCTCGCGGCCCGCGTCGCAGGCATTGACCAGGCCCGTAACGTCCTTGCGCTTGATCAGGCGGGTCAGCAGGCGCAGGCGTTCCTGGGTTCTTTCGATGGGATTCAGCGCGAAATGCGGCGGAATCATCGGCAGATGGGTGAAACTCCACTTGCCGCGTTTGACGTCGTATTCCTCGGGGACGGCCAGTTCCAGCAGGTGGCCGATGGCCGACGACAGGACGTAGTCGTCGCTTTCGAAGTAGTCGCCGGTCTTGGTGAAGCCGCCCAGTGCTCTGGCAATATCCTGGGCGACGGAAGGTTTCTCGGCGATGATCAGCTGTTTCATCATAGTGTGGGCTTTCCCCCCGGCCCCCTTTCCGGGAAAGGGGGTGACGGAGGCTCGCGGTGCTCGAAATGGAACAATTGGGCCAAAGTGGGCGTGCGGGAGCGGCGCATCATAAGCGCGCCGCTCACAAATACGCAAGCCGGGAATTAGTTCAGCAGGATGCGGGTGACGTCTTCGCCGCCGCCGGAATCCTCGTCGTCGCTGTCTTCGGCGAGCAGTTCCTCGAGGATCAGGGCATCGACTTCATGGCGGTAACGCCAGATCACCGCGAGCACGATGACCTTGAGCCGGTCGAGGCTGACTTCGGCGTCCGGCAGGGCCAGGGCACGTTCGATGATGGCTTCGCGCAAGGGTGCATCGACGGCGTCGTGCTGCTCGAGGAAGGTGATGAAGCCGCGGCAGGCGACGGGCAGCCGTTCCTGTTCTTCCTCGTCGTAGATTCTTATGGAACCGGCCAGCGCCTGGCTGCCGCAGGTTGCGGCTTCTTTCCCGGCGAGGCCGTCGAGCCAGGACAGCGCTTCGCTGATGTCGTCGCTGCCGAAACCCGCGGCCGACAGTTTCCGGGCCAGCACTTCGGGCTCCGGACAGGCGTCGGGCAGGTAGTTTTCGAACAGGTAAACCAGTATGTCGATCATGATGTCTGGTGAAAGTTAATGGAGCCTTTGGTAGAGGCCGCCGGGCAGCTGGGCAACGCGCCCGGCGAGTTCCATGGGCAAGAGCATGGCAAGAAGGTCGGCGGGCGTCAAGCCGCTGCGCGCAGAAAGCGTGTCGAGCGCGCACGGGGCATGACCCAGGAAAGCGAGCACTTGCTGTTCGCTGTCATTCAATGCCACGGAGGTGCCTTTGCCGGCGGTACTGGCTGCAGCGGGAGCTTCCCAGCGCAATTCCTCAAGAATGTCCTGGGCCGATTCGACCAGCTTGGCCCCCTGACGTATCAGTTGGTGGCAGCCGCGCGACAGGGGCGAATGGATCGAGCCGGGAATGGCAAACACCTCGCGCCCGGATTCCGCTGCCAGCCGTGCCGTGATCAATGATCCGCTGCGCAGGGCTGCTTCGACCACCAGGCAGCCCAGCCCAAGTCCGGCAATGATGCGGTTGCGGCGCGGAAAGTTGGACGCCAGCGCCGGAGTGCCGAGGGGGAATTCGCTGATGACTACGCCCTTCCCGGCAATTTCACGGGCCAGGGCTTCATTGCGCGCGGGATAGATGCGGTCGGCCCCGGTGCCGACCACGGCGACCGTGCCCGCCACGGTCGCCAGCGCGCCGCGATGGGCGGCGGCATCGATGCCCAGCGCCAGGCCGCTGACGATGGTCAAGCCGGCTTCGCCGAGCGCCCGGGCGAAGGCCTCGGCGTCGCGCAGGCCCTGTGCCGTGGCGTTGCGGCTGCCGACCACGGCCAGCATCGGGCGATTGAGCGTTGCGGCATTGCCCTTGGCGTAGAGCAGCAGCGGAGGATCGTCGGAACTCAGCAGGCTTTGCGGGTAATCCGCGTCGGCCAGGGTGAGCAGATGATTGCAGGGTTGGGCCGCCCAGATCAGGGCCGCTTCGATATCGGCCTTGCACTCATGGCGCAACAGGCGCTCTGCCAGGGCCGGATCGATGATCGCGGAGAGCGCCTGCGCGCTGGCTTCGAAAATCGCCTGCGGCAGTCCGCAGGCCTTTAGCAGTGCCCGCCGGGCTTCGCCACCGATCCCCGGGATCAGGGTCAGCCGCAGCCAGGAAGCGAGTTCGCCGCGATCGGTCATCTGGCGTCGTCGGTGTGCGCGGGCCAGCCGCAGCGGCGGCGGCTCGAATCAGGGAGTACGGACGAGATCGCCGACCACCACCGGGGTCGTCGCGCTCATTATCAGGGCGTAGGAGATGCGGTCGAAGACGCGGAAGACGAACATCAGGCCATTGCGGGAATCGGGCAACTGGTAGTCGGTCCTTTCATTCTGGGAGCGATATATCACTTTGGCGCCGGCCGAATCAACGGAGAGTACGTGTCCAGGTTCCAGGCCATCGGCCTTGCCGCGATTGAGCGTGACGATGGTTTGCGGGCCGCCGTAGGTTACTCCGCTATACATGGAGAGTACCTTGCCCTGGATCATGGTTGCCGGCGCGCGCGGAATGTAGCTCGGCACATCCTGTCGCGGCGCGGGCAGCAGTTGATCGTCGCGCTGGATTTCCATTTTCGCGGTGAGCACCAGATAGCTCGCCGGCACGCCGGCTAGGGTCATGCGCGCGGTGCCGAGGAACACGGATTCGTAAGCAAGCGTTTCCTTGGTGTCGGGATCGAGTAGCGGTTTGCTGGGCCGGAACACCTGCCAGGTTTTGGGCGGGGCGGCGACCTCGGAGACGTCACGGGCGGCGGACTCGGTGGCAAAGACGGTATCGCCGGCGCCGGCGACGACGCGGTTGTCCTGCAAGGCGACTACGCGCGGTGCGGCTTCGAGCAGGGTGGGGTCGACCACCCGCGGCTCGCTGAGGAAGGGTTCGATATCCTGTGGCGGGATGGAAGGGATGCCCTTCCTCAGCGGCTCGACGTATTCGTGTCGTGGTTCGATGATGGTCACCAGCTTGAGGTGGGGCTGGTTGCCGCTCTTGTCGAGCGCAATGACCTGGCCAGGATAGATACGCTGCGGATTCTTGATTTCTTCTGCATTCAGTTTCCACAGTTCGCCCCAGCGGTAGGGATCCTTGAGGAACTTGGAGGCGATGCCCCACAGCGTATCGCCTTGTTTAACCACATACCGGTCGGGCGCGCCATCGGCCAGCTGCAGTGGCGGGGTTCCCTGGGCGAGCGCGAGGGTGCTTGAAATGCTGATGAACAGCGCAGATATAATGCGACGCATGGCGTGATCTCCTGGCCGAGTGTCTGTTTGGATGGCGAACCACCCGAGTGTCTGCCCGATTCTGCCCGACAATTTCCCCTGCATCAATTCTTTCAAGAGCGGTTTCATGGCCTTATTGCAGATATTGCGTTACCCCGATTCGCGGTTGCACAAGAAGTCAGCCCCCGTCGCTCAGGTGGATGCGACCATCCGTAAGCTTGCCGCCGACATGGCCGAGACCATGTATGCCGCGCCCGGCATCGGCCTCGCCGCGCCGCAGGTAGACCGGCATGTGCGCCTGATCGTGATCGACATCTCCGAAGACAAGTCTTGCCTGCTGACATTGATCAACCCCGAACTGCTGGAAAAATCCGGCGAATGCGAAGGCGAGGAAGGCTGCCTGTCTGTCCCAGGCATCTACGATACGGTCAAGCGCGCCAGCCACGTCAGGGTACGTGCGCTGGGGCTCGATGGCCAACCCTTCGAACTGGCGGCCGACGACCTGCTTGCCGTGTGCATCCAGCACGAGATGGATCACCTGGAAGGCAAGGTCTTCGTCGAATACCTGTCGCGCCTCAAGCAAACCCGCATCAAGAGCAAGCTGCTCAAGCAGGCGCGCGAGACGTTTTGAACGTCCGTAGATGAAGCTGATCTTCGCCGGCACGCCGGAATTTGCCGCGCGAGCACTGGAAGCCCTGCTTGCCGCCGGGCACGAAATCGTGCTGGTGCTGACCCAGCCCGACCGTCCTGCCGGACGCGGCATGGCGTTGCATGCGTCTGCCGTAAAAAAGCTGGCAATGGCCCACGGCATCCCTGTGTTTCAGCCCGAGCGCCTCAAGGATCTGGCGACACATGAGCCGATCCGCGCCGCCTGCGCCGAACACGGCGCCGAACTCATGGTGGTGGCCGCCTACGGCCTGATCCTGCCGCAGGCCGTGCTCGACCTGCCGCGTCGCGGCTGCATCAACATCCATGCCTCGCTTCTGCCGCGCTGGCGCGGCGCGGCGCCGATACAGCGCGCCATCGAGGCGGGCGACGCGCAAACCGGCATCACCATCATGCAGGTGGAAGCCCGGCTGGATGCCGGCCCCATGCTGCTGGCCGAGGCCATCGACATTGGCGCGGAGGAGAGCGCCGGCAGTCTGCAAGACCGGCTCGCCGCGCTGGGCGCCAGGCTCGTGGTCGCGGCGCTGGCGCGCTTTGATCAACTGCTTCCGGTGACGCAGTCCGAGGACGGGGTCAGCTATGCCGACAAGATCGACAAGGCCGAGGCCCGGCTCGACTGGAACCAGCCGGCCGCAATCCTGGCGCGCAAACTGCGTGCCTTCGATCCCTTCCCCGGCGTGGTCGTGACGCTTGCCGGCGAGCCGGTCAAGGCCTGGCGCGGCGATGTGGTCGCCGCCAGCGGCCGGCCTGGCCAGGTGCTCGCCACTGATGCCAATGGAATTGTGGTGGCTTGCGGCGAAGGCGCGCTGCGCCTCACCGAACTGCAAAAGCCCGGCGGCCGCCGTGTCACCGCCGCCGACTTTCTTCATGGCAGCGCGCTGCGACCCGACTGAGGGTTTGCGAATATCCCACCAAGGGATACCGTCCGCGGCATCCTGCCGCGGACACACATCTGCGGCGCGTGCCGCCTCGGACAGCACACAAAATTGATCCAGGTCAACGCTATTCAGGGGCGGCAAGCGGAAAGTATGCGCAGAGATTCCGTTCTTGGGAGGGAACGGCGCCTGCCGCAGCGTCATCGCCCGCCATGACCTGTCGCCACTTGGATTCAACATCACTACAGGAGCCTCACAATCATGAAAACCATATTTCTCGGCGCTACTCTGGCCGCCGCCGTCCTTATTTCCGGATCGGTCCTTGCACAGGGAGCCGGCGACCAGGGCAAGCGTGAATATGACTCCAACTGCGCCAGTTGTCATGGCCTTTCAGGAAAAGGCGACGGACCGATGTCCAACCAGCTTGCGGTGAAACCGACGGATCTCACCACGATCACCATGAAGAATGGCGGCGTGTTCCCGGTGGCGCGGATTCGGACGGTGATCGACGGCAGAATGGAAATCAATTCCCATGGCTCACGCGTCATGCCGGTCTGGGGAGATGACTACACGGCGCAAGCGGGCACCGACTTTCCAAATTACATGGGCGTTGCATTCAACCCCGAGGTATTCGTGCGCAGCCGGATCATGGCCTTGGTCGACTACCTCAACCGAGTTCAGGTCAAGTAGTCCCGCAAATTGCCGGCGGCGTGTGCCGCCGGTTGTCAATCAGGGTACCGACTGTTCCGGGCTGGTTTGCAATTTGAGCACCGGAAGCATGTAAACGGGTCAGCGGCCCGGTAGATTGCGTTCACGCCACATCGCGGCGTCCTCAACCGCCCCGGCGTTAGACTGCGGCCATGACCGACCCTTCCCCCCGTTCCGCGCCCCTGGCCGAAGCGCTGCTAGGTGCCGCGCGGTTGCTGGCTGGCGTGCTGGGCGGCCGCAATTTCGACTTCGCGCTGGCCCGCGCTGATCTTCCTGCGCCACTGCGCGCGGCGACCATGGACCTCGCCTATCCGACGCTGCGCGCCTTTGGTCGTGGCGACTTCCTGCTCGGCCGGCTGCTGGAACGTCCCCTGAAGGATCCGACGGTTCGCGGCCTGCTGCTGGTCGCCCTGGCGCGGCTCGAAGCGCGGCCGCCGGAGGCCCACACCACGGTGGACCAGGCGGTGACGGCGGCGGCGCGCCTGGCGCGGGGGCAGTACAAGGGCCTGGTCAATGGCGTGCTGCGCAATTTTCTGCGCCGCCGCGCAGAACTGCTGGCACTGGCGGACGCCGACCCGGTGGCGCGCTGGCAGCATCCGGCGTGGTGGATCGCGCGCCTGCGGCAGGACCATCCGGCGCACTGGGAACGCGTGCTGGCAGCCGGCAACAGCCATCCGCCGCTGTGCCTGCGCATCAATCGGTGCCGTGTCACCGGCGCCGACTATCTGCATCAGCTCGACGCCGCGGGCATCGCGGCGCGGGCGCTCGACGACACGGCGATCCTGATCGAAAAGCCGCTGCCGGTGGAACGCATCCCGGGCTTTGCCGCCGGCCTGTGTTCGGTGCAGGATTGGGGCGCGCAGGCGGCGGCCGGCCTGCTCGACGCGCATGACGGCATGCGCGTGCTGGATGCCTGCGCCGCACCCGGCGGCAAGGCGGCGCACCTGCTGGAAAGCGCCGCCATCGAACTGACCGCGCTCGATGCCGATGCGCCGCGCGCCGCGCGCATCACCGACAACCTGAAGCGCCTCGGCCTGGCGGCGACGGTGCAAGTGGCCGATGCGCGCGATGTCGGTACCTGGTGGGATGGCCGTCACTACGATCGCATACTGGCCGATGTACCCTGTTCGGCCTCCGGTGTGGTGCGCCGTCACCCGGATGCAAAATGGTTGCGACGCGAGTCGGACATTGCCGGTTTTGCCACAACACAAGCGGCCATTGTCGATGCCTTGTGGCTTACTCTCGCCCCCGGTGGCAAAATGCTTTATGCCACCTGCTCGGTATTCGGGAAGGAGAATGGCGCCCAGGTGGAAGCCTTCGTCGGCCGCCATGCCGACGCCCGGCAACTGCCGACCTTATTTGCCAAACCCGTTGCGACAACTCGCGATGCACAACCGCACCATTTGCCCGATGCCGAACATGACGGCTTTTATTACGCGCTGCTGCAGAAGGCTTGAAGCCGGGCTGTCGCTTCTGCTGCTGCTCGCGGCGACGTGCGCCCAGGCCGGCAGCATCGAACCGCAGCGCGCGGCGCTGACGCCCGGCGAAGACGGCTACACACTGTCCGCGGAATTCACGGTGGATCTGGGCAACCGGCTGGAAGACGCCGTGGCGCGCGGCGTGCCGCTCTATTTCAATCTCGAATTCGTGCTCGAGCGCAGCCGCAAGTATTGGATCAACGAACACGTCACCACCCGCAGCCTGAGCTACCGCCTGGCCTACAGCAGCCTGACGCGGCAATATCGCCTGACCACCGGCAACCTGCACCAGAATTTCGGCAGTCTGGCGGAAGCCATGCGCGTGGTCGGCCGCATCGCGGCGCTGCCGGTGCTGGACAAGGATGCGCTGAAGGCCGGCGAATCCTACGAGGCAGCGGTGCGTCTGGCGCTCGACCGCAGCCAGCTGCCCAAGCCCTTCCAGGTCGATGCCATCATGGATCGCGACTTGCAGGTGGAGACCAAGGTGCTGCGCTGGCAATTCGTGGCACCCGTGGTGGCGCCATGAGGGTTGCGCTGGCGGTTATAGTCGCGCTCGGCGCCATCCTGCTGTTCCTGCTGGCTTCGGCTTCGGCCAATACGGCGCTGTTCGCGGCGAACTACGCCTGGCTGCTGGCGATCAACGGTGCCGCCGCCGTGGCACTGTTGGTGCTGGTCGGCCTCCAGCTGCGGCGCCTGCGTCGCGATTTCAAGGGCGGCGTATTCGGCTCGCGCCTGAAATCCCGCTTGCTGCTGATGCTGTCGCTGATGGCGGTGCTGCCCGGGGCGCTGGTGTATGGCGTGTCTATGCAGTTCGCGGTGAAGAGCATCGACTCCTGGTTCGATGTGCGCGTCGATAAAGCACTGGAAGGCGGCCTCAATCTCGGCCGCAGCGTGCTCGATGGCTTGCAGGCCGATTTGCTGGCCAAGGCCCGCGATGCGG
>CAZYTN010000040.1:0-13727 GCA_964650115.1 uncultured Sulfuritalea sp. | reverse complement strand
GAGATCAACATGGTGAAGATCATCGATGGCCAGTTCTGCGGCGCATGCCACAACGGTGAGCTTGCCTGGTCCGTGGAGAACTGCAATCTGTGCCATTCGGCCAAGCCGGGTACGCCGACCCAGGTGCACGAAAGTACGATCCAGAAGCTTGCTCCTGCAGCGCTGCAAAAGAAATAAAGGACGGGCGATCATGAAAATCGAACGAATCATTCTCCCTGCACTGGCCTCGTTGTTTCTGGGCTCCCCTGCGATTGCGGCAGATGCCGGCAAGGATCTTTACGCCAAGACTTGCGCAGTCTGTCATGCGGCTGGAATCGCCGGTGCGCCACGCTACGGCAATGCGGCCGACTGGCAACCCCGCCTCGCCGCCGGCACCGCCCGTTTGTACGCCAGTGCCTTGAAGGGTACGCCCAAGGGCATGCCCGCCAAGGGAGGCAATACCGCCGCTTCCGATGCGGATGTCAGGGCGGCTGTCGACTACATGTTGGCATCGGCCAAGGGTGCCGCCGCGAGTCCGGCGAAGCCGGCCGCCGCGGCGCCTGCACCTGCCGCCGCCGCTGCGCCCGCCAAGGCTGCTGCCGCTCCTGCTCCTGCGTCGCTACCGCCCGCCGCTACGGCCGCACCTGCCGCGACCGCCGCGGTCGATGTCTCTGCCAACACTTCCGGGGCCTCGGCGGCCGACATCAACTCATTCAATCGTCTGTTGAAGCCGGTCGGCAAACGCAATCCCCCTCCAGCCGAGGACGGTATCCACGATCCGGCCAACGACGGCACGATTGCCTTGATGGCGCCGCTCGCGGCCTATGGGCCATTGCCGAAAAGTCTGGCCGGCAATCGCATCAACTGGGTCAAGGCCATCGAAGAGGGAAAGATCAATCCGCGTTGGGATCGCAACGATCCGGCTGCAACGCCGGTGGTCATCGACCTCAACATCGTGCGCGAGGTCAAGGGATCGATGCCCGACGTGGTCTATCCGCACAAGCAGCACACCGAGTGGCTTGACTGCTCGAATTGCCATCCGGCGATTTTTAATCCGCAGAAGGGTTCCAACGCGATCAGCATGGCCGCGATTCTCCTCGGGGAAAAGTGCGGCGTCTGTCACGGCAAGGTGGCCTTTCCGGTATCGGAATGCCGTCTTTGTCATTCGAAGAAGAAGGAACTCCGTCCCGCGCAGGCTGCTGCGCCGGCGAAGTAAAAGGATTTAGCCATGAACAAGCCCGTTGTGCTCTTGAGTATGCTGTTGCTGTCCGGTCCGGTGCTGGCGCAGGCCACACCTGCTGCTGCGCCGGAAACGGCCGCATCGCGTCTGGCCGGCAACAAGATTGACAAGATGCAGTTGTCGTCCAATCTCGATTCCGTCGGCAAACTGCTGGAAAGCTCCTCTGCCGCCCGCCAGATTGAATCGAGCAAGGCGCCGGAAGCCCTGCAGCGACGCGACCGCGCGCGCGAACTGCACCGTGCCGCCAAGGCTGCCCTGGACCAGGGTAATCTGGAAAAGGCGTCTGCCCTGCTGGCCGAAACGCGTTCCACCTTTTTCGACGCGGTGCGTTTTGCGGCACCGGAAGAAGTGACCGCGAAAAAACTCGAGAACGACTATCTGCTGCGTCTGGAAAGCGTGCAGGCGCTGCTGGGTGCATACAAGAGGGTGTCGGGGGAAAAATCGGCCAAGGGCGTGAACGAGACGGTGGCGCAGATCGAGAAATCGATTGCTGCGGGCGCGGTTCTGGCGAAAGAACGCAAGTTCAAGGAAGCTCATGCCGAGATCGATCGCGGTTATCTGGTTGCCAAGGCCGGTCTGACCAGTCTGCGCAGTGGCGACACGCTGACCCGTTCCCTGAACTTCGCCAACAAGGAAGAGGAATATCACTATGAAATCGACCGGAACAATACGCACCAGATGCTGATCAAAGTGCTTGTTGACGAGCAGAAGGCATCCGGTGACATGGTCAAGAATTTCCTTTCCAAGGCCGCGGAGTTTCGACTCAAGGCCGATGCCGCGGCGTCCCGCAAGGATTACGCCGAAGCGGTAAAACTGCTTGAGGAATCGACGGCGGAGCTGGTGCGCGCAATACGAAATGCGGGTATCTATATCCCCGGGTAAGCGGGCTCGCCGGGCTTTCGTCGCAGCCTGCGCGGTCGCGAGCCTTGCGGCGTCGGCGCAGGGTTGGGACGCGTTGCGCAAGGATGGCATTCACGATCCGCGAGGCCCCGCAGCGAAGGAATTGCAGGAGCCCGCGGATGCCCTGTCGAAGCTGACACCCGATAACGCGGGAAATATGGTGCGCTGGGTTCAGTCGCTGCAAAAGGGCGAAATCAATCCACGCGCCAGCATCCGACCCGACACCAAAATTCGGGTTTACGATTCCGATGTCCTGCTCAACCTCAAGGGCGGCATGCCCATCGTCAGGTTTCCGCATCGGCAACACACCCAGTGGCTCGACTGCAGCAATTGTCACGATCACCTGTTCAAGGCCGAGACAGGCGCCACCAAGTTGTCGATGTTGTCCATCCTGAATGGCGAGCAGTGCGGCGTCTGCCATGGCGCGGTGGCTTTCCCCTTGACCGAATGTTTTCGTTGCCACAGCGTGGCGAGGCCGGGGAATGTGGTAAAGCCCAGCTTGCCGATTGCGATTCCGCCCGGTGCGGTGCCGCCACGCTGATGCGGGCCGGCAAGCTTTGGGTGCTGTTTCTGGCAGCCCTGTTTGGTGCCGTGCCGCCCGCAGCGGCAGAATATGCCGACGTCGTCCTGAATCGTCGTGCGGAGAAGGAAGGCGTGCGCCCGGTGGTGTTTCCTCACTGGTTTCACCGCATCCGCTTCCGTTGCAAGGTTTGCCACGCCGAGCTCGGATTCAAGATGCGCGTTGGCAGTAATGACTTCACGATGGCGGATATTGTCGATGGACGGTTCTGCGGCGCCTGCCACAATGGCGACATAGCCTGGGCACCCGATAAATGCGATTTGTGTCACTCCGGCAAGCGTGGCTTGCCCACAGGAATCTATGGTGGTCATGAAACCGGCGGCCCGGGGCGCTGGTAGTCGCCGCGCCTTTCTCATGCGCGGCGCAGCCTTCGCCGGCGCATTGGCGATAGTCGGCTGTGGCGGCACGGCACCGCCGCGCCCCAGGGCCGAACATTGGCTGGAACCCGTGTTCGGCATCACCGGGGCGACCCTGACCGACAAGGTCGATGCAACCGGCTATCCCTTGCCCGGAGGGCGGGAGACCTATCTGCCCTTGATGTTTCCGGTGGCCGTGGTGGCCAGGCTGGGGTCGCTCTACATTGCCGATGCCGGCCATCGACGGCTGTTTCGCTATGAGCGCAACAGCGGCTTGATGTACGCGCTGCCGGGGGTGAGCGTCGCCGCCGGCAGCCTGTTGCGCAGCGCGGCCGATGGCACCTTGTATGTGCTCGACGCCATGCGCGGAGAGATACAGCGCTATTCCCTGGATGGGCGTCCCGTGCCGGCCTTCCATCCGCGTGTGCCGACCAGCCGCTATTTCGATTTCGCCGTCGAGGGCACGACAGGGCGCGTCTTCGCCGTCGATGCCATGTGGCGGGTGGTGGATCGGATCGAACCGATGGGGCGCATCGCGCTGGCGCATATCGAGATCCCCGTCGTCGGTCCGGTGGCGATCGCCGGCGACAGCTTGCTGATTGCCGACGCCACTTGCAAATGCGTCAGCGAGTGGCGCGGCGGACGCATGGTCAGACAGCTGGCCGCGGGGCAAATTCGGCTGCCGAAGGCGCTCGCAGCGGAAGGCGACGAAGTTTATGTGCTCGATGGTTTCGACAGAAGTATCTCGCGGGTTTTCCAGGGGGGACTGGAAACCATTCCGGCAACGGAACTCAATCTGCTTGCACCCGATCAATTTTCAGTTTCCGGTGGCATGATGTACGTCGCCGACGGCGCCAGCCGCACGGTTGCCGCCTTCAGAATTCGTCGGCATCGGAAATGAGCCTGCAGGAGGCGGTGGGATGCAAGGATGCCAGGTTACGCCAATGACACTTTCCGCTGCAAACACATGAGATTCCTGCTCCCAGTTTTCCTGTTTCTTGGTCTCGCCGGCTGTTCCGGCCTGCGCGAGACACCGGTGTTTTCGATGGGCCTCGATGCCACTGCGGAGACGAGGCGCCTGATGTTCCCACCCGCTAGCGACGGCGAAGTGCCACGCTATGTTTATCTGGGCGAACTCAGGGGGGAGACCAACATAAACAGGCCCGAGGAATTCGGCAAGGGTTTGGTCGGCAGCATTTTCCGGGTGCTCGACATCATCGCCGGTCCGGCGCCACCCATGGTGCTCGATCGTCCGCAATCGGGTGCGGTCGATAACCGGGGCCGGGTCTTTATTACCGACATCGGGCGGGGTGCCGTGTTCATGTTCGATGAAACCGTACCCGAAGTGAAAGTCTGGTCGAAGGCGGAAGGTTTGGTCGACTTCGTCAGCCCGGTCGGAGTCGCCATCGGACCGGATAACCAGATTTTTGTCGCCGATGCGGACCTGGGATTGGTGGCCCGACTCGGCCAGACGGGGGAAACGCTACCGAGCATCGGCAAGGGTCATCTCGACCGCCCCAATGGTGTCGCCTATGACCCGGTCGCGCGCAAGATCTATGTGGCCGATACGTCCGCCCATATGGTCAAGATCTTCAATCTGGAAGGAAACTTGCTTGCGGAACTGGGTGCGCGCGGCGATGGTCCGGGCGAATTCAATTTTCCGACCCATATTGCGGTTGCCCATGACAAACTCTACGTCACCGATACCATGAACGCACGCGTCCAGGTGTTCTCCACGACAACCGGGAACCACCTTGCCAACATCGGCAAGCGGGGCATGTTCATCGGCGACCTTTCGCGCCCGAAGGGTGTCGCGGTGGACAGCGAGGAGAACGTCTATGTGATCGAGTCCTATTTCGACTATTTGCTGATCTATAACCGTCGCGGGCAATTTCTGATGCCGCTGGGCGGGGTCGGCTTCAGCGCCGGGCAGTTTCATCTTCCCTCCGGCGTCTGGATCGATGCGCGGAACCGGGTATACGTGGCGGACATGATGAACAGCCGGGTGGCGGTGTTTCAGTTCCTCGGCGGAGGCAGCGAGAATGAGTGACTGGCGTGCACTGGCCCGGCTTGCGGCGTGTGCGCTGATGCTGCAAGGAATTGTCGGCCCTGCCCACGCGGCGCGCACCTCAGATGTGCGCAACACGCTGCACAATCTGTCGTCCTCGGGTCCGGGAACGGTCAAGGCGGCCGGAGAGAGCGAGATTTGCGTTTTCTGTCACACACCGCACGGCGCCGATACGTCGCAGACACCGCTTTGGAACAAGACCTTGGCGGCCAAGACCTACACCGTCTATACGTCGAACTCGCTGGATGCGGAAACAATCAAGAACGCATCGCTGGACCAGCCGATGGGCAGTTCCAAGCTCTGCCTTTCCTGCCACGACGGTGCAATGGCGCTGGGCAGCGTGCGCGTGCTGCGTGGCGTCAACAATCCGGCGACCATCGGCGTGGCGAATACCGGCGCCGGTGGCATCATGCCTCCCGGCAGCGGCACGACCACCGGCTACACGCGCAACATCGGCGCCGGATCGCTGGGGCAGACCACGGGTTTCGATCTGACCAACGACCATCCGATTTCGGTGACTTACGATTCGGGCCTGTCCAATCGGGATGGCGAATTGCGTGCGCCCAATGCCAGCCAGCAGTCGACGATATTGGTCAATTCGACAAATCCCCTGTTTGGCAAGCGGGCAGCCGGCCAGTCGGCGAACCGCCCGGTGCTCCCGCTGGAGCCCACCGGGGCGTCGGGTGCGGGGCAGGTGCAATGCACGACCTGCCACGATCCCCATATCAAGGGAGACGGCACTGATCTCAGCAACGAGGGCAATATCAAGTTCCTGCGCCGTCCCCGCGTCCAGACCGTACAACCTACCTATGTCGATGGCCAGGCGGTGTATGGCGACAGCGGCAACATCATCTGTCTTGCCTGCCATGACAAGGGCCTGCAGGGGCTGGGCGGCAACTCATGGAACTACTCGGCGCACGCCAACAGCCTGGTGGCGACGCCGACCTATCGCGCGGCAGCAGCCACGACGCGCAATTTGCCGACCACTATCCAGGTGTGGCAGGCCTCCTGCCTGAACTGCCACGATACCCACACCGTCACCGGATCGCGCCGCCTGCTGCGCGAGGGCACTGATGCGACACCGGGCACCGCGCTCTCCGCCGGCGGCTTCAAGGCGGGCGGCAGTTCCGCGCTGGAGGAAACCTGCTACCAGTGCCATCGCGATGCGGCGGGCAGCATTCTGGCGACGTCGACTTCGGTTCCCGATATTCGCTCGGACTTCAACATTGCCAACGGCTATTACATGCCGATCACCTCGGCCAACCAGGATGGCGGCGGTGTGGAAATGCACGACCCCGGCAGCGGCAGGGCCGGCTTCGCCGACGGCTACGCCGGCAGCGGCCTGGTTAACGGCTTGCCCACCACCGGCTCGAACTGTATTGCCGCCAGCAATGACAAATGCGGCGCGGACCTGATTGAAAGGCGCTCGCTGCTGGGAACCACCGTCGCCAACCGTCATGTCGAATGCACCGACTGTCACAACCCGCACCGGGTGGTGAAGTTCAAGCTGTTCTTCGGCAATGCCGGCAATCTGAGCGGATCGGGTGATACGCAGGGCAGTACCCACGAGCATACGGATACCGCGATGACCCACACCAACGTGGCATCGGGGGCGTTGCGCGGCACCTGGGGCGTCGAGCCGACCTACGGCAGCAACTCCTTTCATTCCTCGGCGAGCAACTACACCGTTCGCCGCGGTGATCCGGGCAGCGAAACGGTATCTACCACAATGCCGCTCAATAATACTGGCGGTACGGTGGGCGGAACCGCGTTCAACGCCATGGACATCAAGGGCTTTGTTACGCGCGAGTATCAGGTCTGCCTGAAATGCCACTCCACCTACGGCTACACCACGCCGCCGAATCTGCGCGCCGCCGCCAGCCGGCGCGGACTGACTCCGGCCGGTACGGTGGCTGTGCCGGGTGTCGGCAACGCCCTGACCCAATACACCGATCAGGCCAAGGAGTTCCAGGCGCCCGACAGCCATGCCGATGAGTCCACGGCGGCAACAGCCGTCAATCTTGGAACCGATGCCGGGGCCATCGGTTACAACAACAACAACCACCGCTCCTGGCACCCGGTAATGCGCTCCACCGGACGCACCGCGAGCAAGAGAGGCGTCACCGCGACGAGTGCCTGGCGAACGCCATGGAGCGCTGCAGTGGGTACCCAGACCATGTATTGCAGCGATTGCCATGGCAGCAATGTCACCAGCACGACGTCGGTAATTCCCGATGGCACCAACACCGCGACCGGAGCCGGGAATCCCTGGGGGCCGCATGGCTCGGCCAACCCCTTCATCCTCAAGGGCACATGGACCAAGGACAGCACCATCAGTACCACGACGCTGCTCTGCCTCAAGTGCCACAATCCGACCAGTTCCAGCGCCTTCGAAGGCGGTGGCAAGGGTAATCTGCATCAATACCATCAGGACAAGACCGGACCGATCCAATGCACCTGGTGCCATATCGCCGTGCCCCATGGCTGGAAGAACAAGTCGCTGGTGGTCAATCTGAACGACGTTGGCCAAGAGGCGGGCTTTGCTGCGGGCAGCAGCAATCAGGTTGCCATCGGTGGCAGCAATAATTTCTATACACAGCCGCCCTATTACCTTGAAGCCAAGAACAAGGTCCGGACTTTCCAGCGGGCAGGGCAGTGGGCCGATACTTCCTGCGGCTCGTCTACGCTGGGCGTTCCCATTGTGGCCAACAGCCAGGGCAGCACAACTAACCTGACCGGGAGCGGCAAGAACTGGATGACCGACATGTGCCAGAACCCGCCGTGAGTCCGCGGTCGTTTACACGCCAGGTTCGTTCCTGGCCTGGCCCAGTCGCTTGAGTGACAAGAGGAGCAGCCCGCAGCTAATCGTTGCGCCGACTATCGGCCCCGAGCTGCCGATTTCGCGCAGGCCGATGAGTCCGGCGCTGCCGCCGGCCAGCAGCAGAATTTCCCACCTATGATGTCCGCGGTCGCGCATGTCGGCCCACAGCCACGCGATTGCCGGCACCAGCAGCATCAGGTCGTAGAGATAGACCATCGGAACCGCCAGCAGCGTCGCCAGGCACAGGATTGCGGCTTCCAGTCCGGGTCGGGCAGGGCGTGCGGGGTGCCACCACCAGGCCCAGCCGACTGCGCCCAGCGCAAGGCAGCTTGCCAGCACCTGGCCGCGCCAGGCCCAGTTCAGTTCGAGTCCGGCCTGGTGCAGGGCGCCGAGCACCGAGGGCATGACGCGCCACTTGTAGATGTCGTGCTCGAAACCGCGCAGGTTGGACAGCAGGGTGCCGATGAAGCCGAACCAGACGTCGGCGCCGAACAGCATGACAGTCGCAATGGCCATCGCGATGACGGTCGCCACCGCAGTGCAGAAGGACTTCCAGTGTGCGCCGCAGATCAGCGCAATCGGGATCAGCAGTCCGAAATGCGGCTTGATGCTGGCGAGTCCGAGGCACACCCCGGCCAGCATCGGTCGCGAACGCAGCCAGACCAGGCCGAGGCCGATCAGGCCGGCGCTGAGAAAGCCGGTCTGGCCGTACATGATGTTGAAGAATACGGGCGGAGCGCCGAGGGCGATCAGCCAGAAGCTGCGGTCCTGCAGGATGTTGCGCATGGCGAGCAGGTAGGGAATCGATGTCAGTGCCAGCCAGGCCAGCCAGGCATACAAATAGGGCAGGTAGACCAGCGGCGCCACCAGTGCGATGAAGGGTGGGGGATACATCCATGGATGCAAACCTATCGCCCGTACCTGCTTTTCGTTAAGATTTCCCTCGTGGGCCGCCTGCGCCGCCTGCAGGCTGGCCTGATACATTTCGCGGGGGCGGTAGAGATCGACGGCGGGTTGCTGGCGTATCAGTATGGAAGCCGCATACAGTGAGGTGAAGTCCGTCAGCAATGGAGTTTCACCGCGTGCCGCCGCCTCGCGGCCATCGCTGTGAATCAACGCAACTGTTATCAGGTAGCCGATGAAAATCGTCAGACCCAACAGGCTCGGGAGCATCCCCGGGCCGCGAAAAAAATGCTTGGCGTTCATGGCGCCGCATCCTACCGCATGGCCCGTGCGACCGCCATCGAGGTCGCTCGATGTGGCGGTGGAAAAGTCGGCGCTGGCGTTACGGCGCCACATTGATATGGGCGGACGGGCGGGGAACGCGCGGTGAGCACCGAAGCCATGCGCTGGCTCGACCGCTGGCTGGGGATTCCGCTGTGCTTTCTGCTTTCACTGGGAACTCGCTGGCGCGTCTGGCTGCCGGCGCGTCACTCAGCGACCGCACGGCCGAGGCGTGTGCTGTGCATACACCTGGCCGAGATGGGCAGCCTGGTGCTGACCGGCCCATCGGTCAACTGGCTGCGAAGTCAGGGGGTTACGGTTTTCCATGTCAGTTTCGCGCGCAACGCCGAATGCCTGTCCATGGTCGGGCTGCGTGATCGCGAGCGCGTATTCCTGTGGCGTACTGATACGGCCTGGGCCTTCGGTGTCGATTTGCTGCGGTTTCTTTTCTGGGCTTGGCGGCAGCGCTTTGATGCGGCCATCGACTTCGAGTCCTGTTCGCGGTTTTCCGCATTGCTCGGTCTGCTCTCCGGGGCGCGGCTGCGTAGCGGATTCGCCCATGAGGGCGCCTATCGCGGCGGCCTGCACAACCTGCCGGTGCGTTATCGCGAGGATCGCCACATGAGCGAGAATTTTCTGGCGCTCGCAGCGGTCCTGTTGCCCGGCGAGTTGCCACAGGCCTGGCCGGCGCTGGAGGCAGCCTGGCGCGAGCAGATCGCCGCTACCCCCGACGTGGCAGACTCTGCCTTCCTTGTGCAACTTCTGGCTCGGGTTTTCCCTGCACTGGGATCGCAGGGGCGACTGATCCTGCTCAACCCGAACGCAGGCGACCTGCTGCCACAGCGGCGCTGGCCCGCAGAGCGCTACGTCCTGCTGGCGCGGGCTCTGTTGCAGCGCCATCCGCAGGCATGTGTCGGTTTTATCGGCGCTGCCGCCGATGCCGCTGCGGTGGATGCGATGGTCACAGCGGTGGCTTCTCCGCGCTGTGCCAGCCTGGCCGGCGCCGTGGCGGTGGGCCAACTGTCGGTGCTGTTCGCGCGCAGCTGTCTGCTGGTCAGCAACGACTCCGGCCCGGCGCATATTGCGTCGCTGACGCAGACGCCAACGCTGGTGCTGTTCGGCCCGGAAACTCCGCGGCTATACCTGCCGTTGGGCCAGGCGCGCCCACTTTACGCCGCGCTGCCGTGCTCGCCCTGCATTCGTCCGGCCAACCAGCGGCGCAGCAGTTGCCGGGACAACCAGTGCATGCAGGCGATCCAGGTCGAGGACGTGCTGGACGAAGTCGACGCGATGCTGGACGAGGCGGGTGGCGATAATCGCCGTTGCGCCAGCGCCGACTTTTGACCGATGCGAAAGCGGCACCTCGCATGATTCCGCGGCGGCGTATCGAAATTGAGCGGGCCGACTTCGCCGACCTGCTGTGCGGCCTCGGCGAAAGCGCGGTTGCCGCGGGTGCGGCCGCGCGTGTTTTCGAGAATGCAGCGTCCGCGGCGCTCGACGGCCGCAAGGTCAGGGCCACCGCCAGTGGGCGCGATGCGCTCGACCTGATTCTCGACGGCTTGGGTCTGGTAGCGGGCGACGAACTGGTGGTGCCGGCCTACACGCTGGGCGAACTGGTGCTGCGGATGCAGGCCCGCGGCCTGCGTCCGGTCGCGGCGGATGTGGACGTCGATACCTTCGCCGTGACGCCGCAAAGCGTGGCGCGCGCGATCACGCCGCGCACCCGCGCCGTGGTGGCCCTGCACGTGTTCGGCGCCCCCTGCGACATCGAAGGCGTCGCCGCGCTGACTACGGCGCGCGGATTGCCCCTGATCGAGGATTGCGCTCATGCCTTTGGCGCGCGCATTGCCGGGCGCGCCGCCGGCAGCTTCGGCACGGCCGCGCTGTTCAGTCTCGAAGTAGCGAAACCGGTCGCTGCCTTCGGTGGCGGGCTGTTCGCTACGGCACGCGACGACCTGTTCGCGGCCGCTGCCGCGCGGCTCGATCAGCGACAACGCAATCCCTGGCCGGTGACGCGCAAGGCGCTGATGAAGAGTATTGAGGAACTGGCGGTGCGCAGCCCGGCCTATGCCCTGGCTGCACGTCTGATGTTCCGCGAGAACAAGGCCGGCGGCTTCGAGCAGTTCTATCGCGGGCTGCATGATAGTGTGCGTCCGGCGAATGTCGCATTCAGCGGCTTTCAGGCGCGCATGGGCTTGCGCCGTCTGGCACGACTGCCGCAGCGCAACCGCGAACTCAACTTGCTTTGGCAGCAATTGGCGGCATTGTTGCCGCCGGGCTTCGTGATACAGCAGCGGGCGCGCTACGGCGAGCCGGCGGCCTACAACTTCGTCGCCCGTTACGCCGGCGATCTGCCGGCGCTGCGCCGGCGCGCGCAATCGCTCGGGCTGGATCTGGCGATCCACGGCGAGGTACTCGACGATGTCGCGGCGCTGCTGGGCCAGACCGATTGCCCCGGCGCGGCGCAGGTTTTTGCGCAGGCGGTGGCCATTCCGCTGCATCGGGGGATTGATGCCGCAGGCCTGCGACGCATCGGCGAGATTCTCGCCAAGGTGACGCAGACATGAGCGGCGTCGTGCTGCTGCGGGTGGACCGCGTCGGCGGCGCGGCCGGGCATCCGCGGCATCTGCATCCCGCCCTCGACCTGAAGATTCTGGAAGCAGGGCTGAGACAAGGCGGCAGGATTCCGGTCACGCTGGTGGATGGCTGGTTTCTCGCCGGCGGGCCGCCAGCCTGGGTGGCCGACGTGCTGGAGTGCAGGCCGCGGGTCGCCGTGATCAAGGCCGAAACCTGGTGCCTGCCGGAAGCCATCGAGTGCGGGCTGCTGTTGCGCCAGGCAGGGGTCACCACCATCGCCATCGGCCAGCAGGTCTCGCATGCGATGCGGGCGCCGGTACCGCGCTGGCGCGAAGCTTTCGATGTGGCGCTGGCCGGCGAGCCGGAAGAGGAACTTCTGGATCGCTTGCCCCGTCTGCTTCAGGGTGACACGGCGATATTCGACAAAGCTTGGCAGCGCTTTGATCGGGGACATCATCTGGAGGTGCTCGCCCCGGATCGTTTGCCGCGTCCGCTGTTTTCGGCGGCGGAGCAATCGGCGTTCGCTTTTCCGTTTCCTCTGCCGGGCAAGCCCTTGCGCCGCTGGGCTTACGTCTTGAGTGCAAGCGGCTGCCCGCATCGCTGCCGGCATTGCTCGACCGTGGTACGCAAGAGTTCAGGCGAACGACTGCGCAAGCGCAGCCCGGGCAAGGTAGTCGACGAGGTGGTGGCGCATCTTGCTTCCGGGGCCGAGGCCATCGCCTTCGAGGACGATACTTTTCTGGTGGACCGGCGCCATTTCCTGGCCATTTGCGAGGAACTCGCGCGGCGCAACATCGTCGTTCCCTGGATTGCCAATGCGCGCCCCGACGAACTCGATGCCGAGCGCGTCGATGCCGCCGCAGCCTCGGGAGCACGGCTGTTCAAGGTGGGCATCGAGACGGCGACGCCGCGCCTGATCGTACTGATGGGCAAGGCACGCGATGGCGAGACATGGCGGCGGCAGAGTGAAGAGGGCCTGGCGCGCCTCAAGCAGTGCGGCATCGCCGCGGTGGGCCTGTTCCTGGTCGGCTTGCCGTCGGAGACCGCCGCGGAAGTCGATGCCACGGTGCGCTGGGCGCAAGCCCTGGCGCCGGCCTATGTCCAGGTGCAGATCTTCCGCAGCTATCCGGACATTCCGTGGTGGCGGGATCTCGCGCCCGAACTGCGCGATGCGGAAGCGGCCTATCACTACGGGCCCATTGTCAGCACCTCGGCGGCAATCTCGCCGCAGGCCTTGCCTCTGCTGCAGCGGGACTTCTATCGACGTTTCTATCTGCGCCTGGCCTTCGTCGCGGCCCACGCGCGCGGTTGCTGGCGACACTACTGCGCGCCGGCGAACATCGCTGCCGGCCTCGGACGGCTGGGCTACATCGCGCAGCGGGGCGGGTCGTGACGGCGCCGCTGCGAATTTCGGTGGTGATCCCGGTGCGCAACGACGCGGCCGGCGTCACGGCGCTGCTCGATTCCCTGCATTGCCAGTTACGAGACGATATCGAGATGCTGGTGGTGGATGACGCCTCGACCGACGATACCGCCCTGCGCGTGCAGGGGTATGCGTGGGTACGCCTGTTGTCGCATGACATCCGTCGTGGCGCTGCGGCGGCGCGCAATACGGGCGCCGCGGCGGCGCGCGGCACGGCTTTGCTGTTCATCGATGCCGATGCCCGGGCCGACGACCCGCAACTGATCGCCAACTGCCTGCGCCTGCTCGAGGAAATGCCCGAGGTCGCTGCCTTCTCGGGTTGCTACGAGGACGACAACCGCAGTCCGCATTTGTTCGGCCGCTATCTGGATGCCTGCGAAGCCCGCATGCGCGGCGCCGCGCTCGATACGCTGGCGCCGGGCTGCCTGAACGGCAGCCTTTGTTTGATCCGCAAGCGTGCCTTCGACGCGGTGGGTGGCTTCGATGCCGATCCGCGGATTGCGCTCGAGGATCCCGACCTGGGTTGCCGTCTCGCCAGCGCCGACTTTCGGCACTGGAT
>CAZYTN010000039.1:0-13818 GCA_964650115.1 uncultured Sulfuritalea sp. | reverse complement strand
GCGGCGGCACGGGCTTCGCGGTGAGCAATACCGGCACCGGAGTAATGGACGTGCAAGGTGGCACCCTGGCGATCGGCGTGGCCAGCGGCGGGCTGGGGGCGACGGGCAGTTTCAGCAACAATGGCAACGTCACGGTGGCCAGTGGCGCGGTGTTCAACCTGCGCGAGAGCGGCAGCAACACCGGCAGTTACACGCTCAACGGCACGGGTGCGCAAGTGAATCTCAGCGGCGGCACGCAAACCTTCAGTGCCGGATCGGACATCAACGGAACGGGCACGTTCAACGTCAGTGGCGGAACATTGACGGTAGCGGCGGCAACCAGTGCGGACAACCTGAGCCTGAGCTCGGGGACGCTCAACGGCACGGCGGTGCTCACGGTCGATAACGGCTTCACCTGGTCGGGCGGCACGCAATCGGGGACGGGCATGACCACGGTGGCGGCGGGCGCCGCGCTGACGCTCAACACAGCTCCGGGCAGCGTGGTGCTGGACGGTCGCAGCTTCACCACGCAGAGCAGTGCGGGGAGTTGGAGCGGGGTCAATTCCTTCTTCATCCGCAACGGGGCGCAGTTCGACAACGCGGGCACGCTGACCATCACGGGCATCACCACGATCAACAACGACGCCGGCACGGCAAGCTTCGTCAATAGCGGCAACCTGGTGAAGACGGGAGCGGGCACGACCAACTTCAACGCCAGCGGCGGCACGGGCTTCGCGGTGAGCAATACCGGCACCGGAGTAATGGACGTGCAGGGCGGAACGCTGGCGATCGGTGCCACAACATTTACTCAGGATGGCAGTGTAGTTGTCGAGAACGGCGCTATCTTCCAGCGGTCCGGTGGATTCGCCAATGCCGGCACGATTCGCGGACTGGGCACCGTCAGCGTGGGTACTGGCAATACGCTGATCAACAGCGGCACGATTTCTCCAGGAGTCGGCGCTGGTGACACGGCGACGCTGAGCATCACCGGCAATCTGGCACAGGGAACCAACGGCCAGATCAACATGGATATCAACAGTGCGGTTGCCTACGATGTCCTGGCGGTGACCGGAACGGTCAATCTTGCGGCCGCCGGCAGCACACTGAATCTGTCCGGCTCGCAGCCTGGCGGCAGTTACACCCTGATCACGGGATCATCACTGGCGGGTACGTTCGCCACGATCACCAGCAGTACCACGGTGGTGCCGACCTACAACGCGACGAACCTGACAGTGGGCCTCAGCACGGTCATCAGTTGGGACGGCGGCGCATCCACCTTCAACTGGATCGATGCCGCCAACTGGAGCGGCGATGTCCTGCCGGGCATCAGCGACCTGGTCTTCGTCAGCCTCGCCAGCCCCGGTACGGTGACCCTGGCCAGCGGCAGCCACAGCATCAAGGGTCTTACCACGGCCGCTAACACGAATCTGGCGATCACCGGCGGCTCGCTGACGCTGAACGATTCCGGGACGACCTCGACGCTGGCAGGAAACCTGAACCTGGGCGGTGGCACCTTGATGGCCAACGGGCCGGTGAGCGTGCCCAATCTGACGATGACGGCCGGCACGCTGAGCGGCACGGGGACATTGACGGTGAATGGGGTGATGAACTTCAGCGGCGGCAACATGACGGGAGTGGGGAGCACGGTGATCGGTGCGGGCGGCACGCTGAACCTGAACGGCGCGGGGCAGGTCACGGTGGGCGAAAGCTACCAGCTGGTGAGCAACGGCAACGCCCTGTGGTCGGGGACGGGGAACATCAACCTGCAGAACGCGGGCGCGCTGATCAACAACGGCGTGTTCGCGATCCAGAACAACCAGGCCATCGTTTCGGCCGGCGGCGGCGCCTCGGTGGTGAATACGGGGACGATGCACAAGACGGTGGCCACCGGCAACACCGACTTCAGCGTACCGCTGACCGGCAACGCCGGCATCTTCACGGCGGACAGCGGGGTGCTGCGCTACAACAGCACCAACGTCTTCAACACCGGCACCACGTTCAATGGAGCCGGCGCGAACCAGGTACTGAGCGGCGCGACACTCAGCGGCAGCCTGAGCGCGAGCAACCTGGAACTGGCGGCGGGCACCTACAGCGGCACGGCGAACCTGCTGACCGGCGGCACGGTGAGCTGGACCGGCGGCAACTTCAGCGGGGCCAACAGCTTCACGGTGAACAGCGGAGCGACGCTGAACCTCAACGGTGCCACGCAGATCACGCTGGGCGAGAGCTACCAGCTGATCAACGCCGGCACGGTGAACTGGTCGGGGACGGGCAACCTGAACGTGCAGAACGCCGCGGCGGTGGTGAACAACGTCGGCGCCACGTTCAACCTGCAGAACAACCAGGCGGTGGTGAGCGCGGGCGGTGGCGGCAGCTTCAACAACAGCGGCACGCTGAGCAAGGCCAACGTCGGCACCAGCACGATCAATATCGCCTTCAACAACCAAAGCGGCGGCCAGGTCAATCTCGGTGCGGGCAGCGTGCTGCTGTTGCAAGGCGGCGGCAGCGATGGCGGCACCTTCACGCCGAGTGCCGGCGCCACGGTGCAGTTCAACGGCGGCGCCCATGCGCTGAATGCCGGCACCGTGCTGGCCGGCACCGGCCTCTACCTGCTGAGCAACGGCCAGGTCAACGTCAATGCGCCGCTCGGCGTCACTAACTTCGACTTCAGCGGCGGCACGCTGAGCGGCACGGGGACATTGACGGTGAATGGGGTGATGAACTTCAGCGGCGGCAACATGACGGGAGTGGGGAGCACGGTGATCGGTGCGGGCGGCACGCTGAACCTGAACGGCGCGGGGCAGGTCACGGTGGGCGAAAGCTACCAGCTGGTGAGCAACGGCAACGCCCTGTGGTCGGGGACGGGGAACATCAACCTGCAGAACGCGGGCGCGCTGATCAACAACGGCGTGTTCGCGATCCAGAACAACCAGGCCATCGTTTCGGCCGGCGGCGGCGCCTCGGTGGTGAATACGGGGACGATGCACAAGACGGTGGCCACCGGCAACACCGACTTCAGCGTACCGCTGACCGGCAACGCCGGCATCTTCACGGCGGACAGCGGGGTGCTGCGCTACAACAGCACCAACGTCTTCAACACCGGCACCACGTTCAATGGAGCCGGCGCGAACCAGGTACTGAGCGGCGCGACACTCAGCGGCAGCCTGAGCGCGAGCAACCTGGAACTGGCGGCGGGCACCTACAGCGGCACGGCGAACCTGCTGACCGGCGGCACGGTGAGCTGGACCGGCGGCAACTTCAGCGGGGCCAACAGCTTCACGGTGAACAGCGGAGCGACGCTGAACCTCAACGGTGCCACGCAGATCACGCTGGGCGAGAGCTACCAGCTGATCAACGCCGGCACGGTGAACTGGTCGGGGACGGGCAACCTGAACGTGCAGAACGCCGCGGCGGTGGTGAACAACGTCGGCGCCACGTTCAACCTGCAGAACAACCAGGCGGTGGTGAGCGCGGGTGGCGGCGGCAGCTTCAACAACAGCGGCGTGCTGAGCAAGGCCAACGTCGGCACCAGCACGATCAATATCGCCTTCAACCAGCTTGCTGGCGGTGTGATCGACCTCGGCGCCATCGGGGCGGTTCTATCGACCGCAGCGAATGCGCTGTCCAATCCGGCGGGCGCGGAAATACGCGGCATCGGCAGCATTGTTGCCGGAGGCAGCGGGGTCACCAACAACGGCACCATTCGTCCGGGGGGCACAGGGGCCGCCGGGACGCTGACGATTGCCGGCAATCTCGACCTGAGCGGCGGTAGCCTGGACATCGAGCTTGGCGGCCCCGGCGCCTCCGATGTGCTTGCCGTGACCGGCAGCGTGACCATGGGCGGCAGCCTCAATGCCGTTTTGCTCGGCGCCTATACGCCTGTTTCCGGGGATGCGATGCCGTTCCTTACCATGGGTGGAACGGCCAGCGGGACCTTCGCTGCTGCCTCCCTGCCGCCAGGCTTCACCGCCGGCTACAACCTCGCTGCCGGCGAGGCGGCGCGGCTGATCTACGCGACGGCGGGGCTCAGGACCTTTACCAATGGCGCGGGCGGGATGACATGGGAAACGCCGGGCAACTGGTCGTCGGGCTCGCTTCCCGGCAGCGCCGACGATGTCCTGATCAGTTCCGGCTTCGCCGTTGTCCATGGCAGCGGAACCGATACCGTGGCGACGATGGCGATAAACGTCGCCAATTCGCTCGACGTTTCCGGTGGTTCGCTGACGGTCCTGAATGGCACCACGCTTGGCGGCACGCTGGCGGTTTCCGGCACAGGCACGGTGTCGCTGAACGGCGCATTGAGCGGTGCAACGTCCGGGCAGGTGAATGTTTTCGGCGGCACGCTGACTCTGGGCGGCACGAGTTCCCTGCTGGACTTCACACAAACCGGCGGTGCCGTGAATGGCGCCGGCAGCCTCGCCGTCGGCAGCAACTTCAGCCACAGCGGCGGAACCGTCGGACTGAGCGGCAGCCTCGACATCAACCATGTCGGCAACCTGGCCCTGCCGGCGCTGACCTCGCTCAGTTCCTTGCTGGCGCGGGCGACCGGCAGCATCACCTTGAACGGCAACATCGCCACCGCCGGTTCCGGTAATTCCCTGGTCCTGGCGGCGGACGGCGATTTCCTCAATCCGGGCAGCTACACGCTGAGTCCGGGTAGCGGTCGCTGGCTGATCTATTCGGCCAATCCGGGCAGTGTCAACAAGGGCGGCCTGAGCTCGGCTTTCCGCCATTATGGCGCGACCCATGCCAGCTACGCCCCGGGCAGCGTTGCCGAAAGCGGCAACGGCTTCATCTATGCCAGCACGGCTGCCCTGACGGCCACGGTGCAGCATGGCACGGCGACTCACATCTACGGCGATACGCCGACGGCCTTCAGCGTCCTTCTCAGCGGCTTCGCCGACAGCGAGGACAACTCCGGCAATATCGGCCTGGCCGGCAGCGCGACCTATAGCGGAGCGCCCGACAATCTGAGCAATGCCGGGAGCTACAGCGTCAATTACAGCAGCGGTTTGAGCAGCGGCGCCGGCTATACCTTCGCAGCGGGAGCGGCACTGCCGTATAACGTCTCCCAGCGCAGCCTCACGGTCACCGCCGATCCGCAGGGCATGACCTACGGCAACGCCGTGCCGGCGCTGACCTACACTACCGGCGGATTGGGCCTGGTCAATGGCGACACGCTCTCCGGCAGCCTGGCGACGACCGCCAGCAACATCGCCAATGTCGGCAGCTACGCCATCACCCAAAGCACTCTGGCGGCGAGCCCGAACTACCTCCTGACCTACACCGGCGACAACGTCAACATCGCCCAGCGCAGCCTGACGGTGACGGCGATGGGTGACACTACCAGGATCTACGATGGCACTACCGGCGTCGCCGTATTGCCAGCGCCGACTTTTGGCAATGTAGTCAACGGCGACGACGCAAACCTCAGCCTCGGCGCAGGCAGCGGCAGCTATGACACGCGCCACGTCGGCACCGGCAAGAACGTGAGCTACAACGGCCTGGTCTTGGGCGGCAGCGCTGCCGGCAACTACAGCCTGAGCGGCACTACGGCCAGTGGCACGGGGTCAATTACTCCCCTGGCCAGCATTACCTGGACCGGTGCCGGCGGCGACGGCAACTGGTCGAACGCGGCCAACTGGGGCGGAATTCCTGTCGACGGCGGCAACGTCCTGACTGTCAATCTCGCCGGCAACAGCGTGACCTACGACGTGGCCAGCGGCACGACCAGCCTGACCGCCTTGTCCAATGTCGGCGGATTCACCATGACCGGCGGCACGCTGGGGATTGGCAGCCTTCTTACCACGCCGACGTATGTCCAGAGCGGTGGCCTGCTCAACGGCGCCGGCAGCCTGACGGTCACCGACAGTTTCAGCAAGAGCGGCGGAACCATTGCCCTGGCCGGCCCGGTGTCGATCACCCAGAACAGCGGATCCCTGAACTTCGTCAATGATGCCCCCCTGACCCTCGGCGCCATTACCGCCCTGAGTGGCGCAATCGCCATCGACACCAGCGTAGGCGGCATCACGCTTGACGGGCCGGTTACTACGGCCGGCGCCGCGGTGGATATAGCTGCGCAGGGAAGCATTGCACAAAATGCCGACATCCAGGGGCAGACCATCGACGTGACCAGTCGCGGCGGCGACATCGCCATCGCCGGCAGCGCCGTCAGCAGCGTTCCGACCGGCGGCACCATCAGTTACAGCGCCCTGGCCGGGACCATCACCTCGATCCCGGCCAACTTTGCCGGCGCAACGCCGACCTTGATGCAATTGGGCGTCATCGGCGAAGCAGCCAATGCCGTCGAGGAAAATACCGGCACCGTGGTTAACGAAATCAACTCGGCCGTGACCCGGACCGACGACGCCCTCGGCGGTACGCCGACGGATCCGTTGTTTCCAGGCGCGGATGACTTGAGCGATCAGTTCCGCTTGACCGCGATTTCGCAAACCACCGGCGGCGAAGAGGGGACGTTTGGCGGCAGCGAGGACAAGCCCGCCGCAGGCGAGGAAAATGAGGCGAAGAAGCAGGACGACAAGAAGGAAGGTGGTCGCGCGGGAAGCAAAAAAGTCGCTCAATGCACCACCTGATTTGGCGGCGGTGCGTCTGGCCCCTGGTGCAGGTTGAGCCGCAGCAATGCCACCCCGACAACAGATTCTTAGCCGGTAGTTGAAATTTCGCGACCGCGTGCAGAGCGCCGATACAGCCACAGCAGCGCAGTGGCCAGCGTCGTCATGGCGACGACGGGAATGGCGTAGGCATTGAGGCTGGCCCAGCCGTCGCCGGTGATCAGGATGCCGGAAGACAGCGAGGTGACGCCTTGCACGCCGAGCACGAGGAAATCGTTGCTGCCCTGCACCTTGGCCTTTTCTTCGGCGCGATAGGTTTCGGTCAGCAGTGTGGTGCCGCCGATGAACAGGAAATTCCAGCCGACACCGAGCAGCACCAGCGCCCACCAGAAGTGCATCAGCGTCACGCCGGACAGTGCGATGCCGATGCAGAGGAACATCAATGCCGCGCCGGCGATGAGGATGCTGAGCACGCCGAAGCGCTTGATCAGGCCGCCGGTGAAGAAGGAGGGCGCGAACATGCCGATGACGTGCCACTGCAGGATGAAGGCGGTATCGGCAAAGGGCAGGCCGCAGATGTCCATTGCCAGCGGCGTGGCCGTCATCAGCAGGTTCATCACGCCGTAGCCGCAGGCAGCGGCCAGCACGGCGACGATGAAGGCGGGCTGGCGCGCGATCCGGTGCAGCGGGCGGCCGACGGCATTCTGTTCGGCGCTCGTCAGCGGCGGTATGGTCAGCCGGCTGGCGATCAGCATGGACAGCGCCGCAAAGCCGATCAGCGCGCCGTAGCTGGCGATGTAGGTGGGTGCCAGCAGGGTGCGCGTCAGCTTGCCGACTTCGGGGCCGATCACGCCGCCGAGGATGCCGCCGGCGAGCGTCAGCGAGATCGCCCGGCTTTTCCAGTCGGGCGGCGCCGCATCGGCGGCGGCGAAGCGGTATTGCTGGCCGAAGGCGTTATAGACGCCGGCAAACACGGTACCGAAGCAAAGCAGCCAGAAGCTGCCGATGCCGACGGCGAAGGCCGAAATCAGTGCACCGAGCATGCCCGAGCCGGCGCCGAGCATGAAGCCGGCGCGACGGCCGAAGCGCTTCATGAAAAATGCGGCGGGCAGCGTCGCCAGCGTGGCGCCAATCACATAGGTGGTGATCGGCAAGGTCGCCATCCGCTTGTCCGACGCAAGCTGCAGACCGAGCAGGCCGTTGATCGAGATCAGCATGATGCCGTTGGTCAACAGCAGGGCCTGCGCCGCGGCCAGCAGCGCGACATTCTTTTTGTGGCTCAAGGCGCCGGAGCTTCGATCAGCGCGCGGTAGGCGTGCCAGGTGGCATGGCCTACCAGCGGCATGGTGACGATGAGGCCGAGGAAGCCCGTGGCAATGCCGATGCCCGTGAGCAGGACGATCAGCAGCGCCCAGATCAGCATCATCGGCAGGTTGCGCACCAGCGCCAGAAAGCTCGCCAGCATGGCGGTGACGGTATCCTGGTTGCGTTCCAGCAGCATCGGAATGGAAACCACGGAAAAGGCGAACACGAGTGCGGCGAAGAAGCTTCCGACGACAAGGTAGGCCAGCAGGAATTCGATGTTGTCGAACTTCAGGATCTGCGTCATGAAGCTGCCCAGGGTCGGCATGCCGCCTTGATAGAACAGCGCGAACATCACCAGCGAGGCGCGTGCCCAGACCAGGTAGATGACGATCAGGATCAGCGAGTAGATGCCGAAGCAGCCGATGTTGCGCTTCCAGACGGCCAGCGTCGCCACCAGGCTCAGCGGTTCCCCGGTTTCGCGGCGGCGCGAGAGTTCGTAGAGGCCGAGCGCCAGAAACGGCCCCAGCAGCATGAATCCGGCAGTGATCGCAGTGACCAGTTGCACGGCATGGCGGAAGGTGAGGAAGAGCAGCAAGCCGCCGAGCGCAAAGCACAGGCCGTAGAACAGGCTGGCGAGGCCGCCGGCCTTGAAGTCGTCCGCCCCGCGCCGCAGCCAGTCGAAAGGCGCCGACAGCGGCAGGCCGGTGCGGATCACCGGGAATTGATGAGGCTGCTTTTTGGCGGTTTCCATGGATTCAGACCACGAAGCCGCGCAAGGCGTCCAGCACCGCATCGGGCTGTTCGGCCATCAGCGCATGACCGGCGCCGTCGAGCCTGACGCTCCTGACGTCCTTGATGACGGTGGCCAGCTTCGCGGCCGCCTTGGGGTGCGTCATCATGTCCTTGCTGCCGCTTATGATCAGGGCCGGGCAGGCCAGTGCAGCGGCGGCGTTCATGCCGTGCGTGTAGGCATTGCAGGCGGCGAGGTCGTTGTGCAGCACGCCCGGCGGCTGCCGTTCCATGAGGCGGCGCGAAACCCCCAGCAGCCACATTCCGGGCACGGTATTGCCGCCGATGGTGCCGCGCGGCGAATGCGACCAGGTGTTGATCATGCCGATGGCCTTGGGCTCCCTGTCCTGCGCCGCGCCGAGCAGCGCGTCGGAGACCGGCATCGGCACGGCGGTGCCGACCAGCGCGATGCGTGCGATGCGCGCCGGATGGCGCGAAGCGCATTCCAGCGCGGTCAGCGAGCCCATGCTGTGGCCGACCAGGCTTACGCTATTTGCCGTATCGCCAGCACTGACTTTCTCCAGCAGCAACTCGATCCAGTCGGCCAGATCTTCGATCGACGGCAGCGGGCTGCCGGCGCTGCGGCCGTGGCCGGGCAGATCGACGGCCAGCACGGCAAAACCGTGATGGGCGAACCAGCGGCTTTGCAGGCCCCAGACACTGTGGTCATTCTGCGCGCCGTGAATGAACACGACGCAGGGCAGGGCGCCATCGAAGGGTTTGCCGCCGGTGTAGGCATAGGCGCGCTGACCGTTGATTTCGAGTTCCATGTCAGGTGCGCAGCTAGGCTTTTTGCGCCGCAGCGAGGCCGCGATTCAAGTCTTCGAGCAGGTCGCCGGCATCTTCGAGGCCGATCGACAGCCGGATGGTGCCGGGATGGATGCCGGCCGCCACCAGCGCGGCATCGGACATGCGGAAATGCGTGGTCGATGCCGGATGGATCACCAGCGACTTGGCGTCGCCGACGTTGGCCAGGTGCGAGAACACGCGCAGGGCTTCGATGAACTTGCGCCCTGCCGCCCTTGCGTCAACTGCGCCGCCCTTGAGCGTGAAGCTGAATACCGAACCGGCGCCGCGCGGCAGCAGCGTCTTCGCCAGTGCGTGGTCGGGATGGTTTTCCAGTTCGGGATAGCCGACGCTGGCCACAGACTCGCTATTCACCAGATGAGCGACCGCTTGCCGCGTGTTGGCGATGTGCCGCTCCATGCGCAGCGGCAGGGTTTCGACACCCTGCAGCAACTGAAAGGCCGTCAGCGGGCTCATGCAGGCGCCGAAGTCGCGCAGACCCTCGCGCCGAGCCCGCAGCAGGAAGGCGGCGACGGTGGATTCCTCGCTGAAATCCATGCCGTGAAAACCCTCGTAGGGCTCGGTCAGGGTCGGAAACTTGCCGGACTTGTCCCAGTCGAACGTGCCGCCATCGACCAGCAGGCCGCCGATGGCGACACCGTGGCCGCCGAGGAACTTGGTTGCGGAATGGAAGATCAGGTCGGCGCCGTGCTCGAAGGGACGCATCAGCCAGGGCGTGGTGAAGGTGCTGTCCACCAGCAGCGGCAGGCCGTGCTCGTGCGCCAGCGCCGCCACGGCGGGGATGTTCAGCACGTCGAGTCCGGGGTTGCCGAGCGTCTCGCCGAACAGCAGCCGCGTTTCCGGGCGGATCGCGGCGCGCCAGGCATCGAGATCGCGCGGATCGACGAAGCTGGTGGTGATGCCGAAACGCGGCAGGGTGTAGTCGAGCAGGTTGTGCGAGCCGCCATAGAGCGAGCGGCTGGCGACGATGTGCGAAGCGGTGCCCATCAGCGTGGCGATGGCCAAATGCAGCGCGGCCTGGCCCGAGGCCGTGGCAATCGCGCCGACGCCACCTTCGAGGGCGGCGATGCGCTCTTCGAGCACCGCATTGGTCGGGTTGGAAATGCGCGAATAGACGTGGCCGGCGCGTTCCATGTTGAACAGCGCCGCGGCCTGGTCGGAATCCTTGAAGACGAAGGAGGTGGTCAGGTAGATCGGCGTCGCCCGCGCGCCGAAATGCTCGTCCGGCACCTGCCCGGCATGCAGGGCGAGGGTGTCGAAGTCATATGTCATGCGTATTCGTCCGGATCGGGATCGAGCATGCGCTCCAGCGCCGAGATTCGGTCCTTGATCAGCAATTTGCGCTTCTTCAGGCGCCGCAGTATCAACTGGTCATCCGGCGGCGCCAGCGTCAGCCGATTGATCGCCTCGTCGAGATCGCGATGCTCGATGCGCAACTCAACCAGGCGGGCCTGCAGCGCTTCGGGCGGGTCTGTCGCATCGGTTGAATCCATGGCGGTATGTTATGGGCGTTGGCGCTTCTTGGCAACCGAACCTGTGCCACCAGATCCTCGTTCCATGAAGAGCGGCATTGACTGGGGTGTAGAGGTCAAGGATACTTGGGCTTGCGGTTGGAGTGACGACCCATCAACGCTGACTTGATTAACGAGACGAATTCGTAGTGTGGAGGGACAACATGACAACAACGATCAAACAAATCCTGGCCGGGAAGACAAGGCCGATCAGTACCGTCGGACCCGACGATACGGTAAAAAGCGCAATTGACCTGATGCGAGAACGCGATATCGGAGCGGTCATGGTTGTTACCGGCGGCAAATTGGTCGGTATCTTCACGGAACGCGACTGCCTGCACAAGGTGTTAGCGCTTGAAATCAACCCGCGGGAGACCTTGGTACGGGCAGTGATGTCCGAGAAGGTGCGGGTTGCGACCCTGGACCTGGAGGTCTCGCAGGGTCTGTCGCTGATGACCGAACGCTTTTTCCGCCATCTGCCGGTACTGGACGAGCATGGAAATATTCTCGGCATCGTCTCCATCGGTGATCTGGTCAAGGCCAAGATCTCCGAGCAAACTTTTATCATCGAGCAGATGGAGCATTACATCACTTCCTGAACGGGACCTAGGGCGGAGTAAGCGCGGATTCCGCGCTTACTCGGCAAGTCCGTGTTCGAGGCCGTAGCGGATCAGTTCGGCCGTGCTCTTGAGCCCCATTTTTTCCAGCAGGCGGGCGCGGTAGGTACTGACGGTGGCCACGCCGAGATTGAGTTGCTCGGCCACCTGGGTCAGCGTCTTCCCGGCTGCAATCATCACCAGCACCTGATACTCGCGGTCGGTTATGCGCTCATGGGGCGACTTGTCGGAGTTATCCGAAATTGCCTCCGCCAGTTGCTGGGCGACCGCGGGGCTGAGGTATTTCTTGCCGGAGGCGACCTGGCGGATGGCAGTGACCAGCAGTTCGGGCGCGCTCTGCTTGGTCAGATAGCCCGAGGCGCCGGCCTTCAGCGCACGCACCGCGTATTGCTCCTCAGGATGCATGCTGAGAATCAGCACCGGCAGACGCGGGAATTCCTTCTTCAGCTGTTTCAGGGTATCGATGCCGTTGCGGTTGGGCATCGAGACATCCAGCAGAAAAACATCCCACGGCTGCTGCCGGGCCAGGCTCAGCGCCTCGGCACCGTCGTCGGCTTCACCGGTGACGAGCAAGTCCTCGGTGTCGGAAAGAATCTGCTTGAGGCCCTGACGCACAATCGCATGGTCATCGGCAATCAGGACGTGGATCTTGTCGGCCATGGTCAAAATATTTTGGTATTTCAAGGAAGGCTCATGCCGCGAAGCGGCGTTATGCCGTAACTAAAACAGGTTGCGTTGCAATTCTTCTTCGCCGGGAGGTTCGCTGTCGGCAGTTTCGGGAACCCGCAGCACGATATGCGTGCCGCCGTGTTCCGCCGGCCCGATGGAAAATTCGCCGGCAAGACTCAGGACCCGCTCGCGGATTCCGCGCAAACCAAAGGATTTCGGCTTCTGCATATCGATCTCGGAAATGCCGCGACCGTTGTCCCTGATCTCGAGCAGGATGTTACCGCGTTCGCGCCGCAAACGCATGACCACCAGCGAGGCGTGCGAATGTTTTGCGACATTGGTCAAAGCCTCCTGGGCGATGCGGAACAGCGCCAGCGACGTGTCCGGCTCGGGCTCGATGGCATCTTCGTCGCATTGCACCCGGCAGGGAATGCCGAAGCGCTGGGTGAAGTCCTCCGCCTGGCATTCGATGGCGGCGGGCAGGCCGAATTCCTTGAGAATGCCGGGACGCAATTCGCGCGCGACGCGGCTCGCCGTACTCATGGCCTGGTCCAGCAGGTGTTCGATCGAGTGTGCCTTTTCGCGCAGGCGATCGGCGCCTTCTGGCAGCTTGCTGGCCAGATGCGCGGCCTCGATTTTCAGGAAAACCAGGATCGATCCGAGTTCATCGTGGATGTCGCGCGAGATCCGTTCGCGTTCTTCTTCCTTGACGGCCTCGAGGTGCGTGGAAAGTTCGGCCAGTTGCTGCCGCGAACCGCGCAGTTGCGCTTCGCTTTCCTTGCTTTCGGTAACGTTGCTGGCGATGCCGCGCCACTCGACGACACCATTATCGAAGCGATGCGGCGTCGAGCGCAGGTTGATCCACTTCTGTCGCGTGCGACCCTTGGTGTAGCCTTCCCAGTTCAGCAGCGTGCCTTTTGCGGCCGATTCGTGCAGGGCGCTTTCGAGGCTCTTGCGCTTGTCGGTATCGAGGGCGTCAAACAGCTTGTTGGCCGAGGCCAGCAAATGCTGCTGCTTGAAGCCAAAGAGCTTCTGGCAACCTTCGCTGACGAAAAGAAAGCGATATTCGCCCTCCGCATCGCGTCGCAGGTGGAACAGCATGCCCGGCAGGTTGGAGGCCAGCGCATCGAAGCGCGCCTGGCTTTCGTTGAGCATTTCGAGCGCCGCGCGATGGTCGGCCCGATGCCGTGCCTCGCGCACTTCGCGTTCGACCGCCGGTATCAGGCGTTCCAGTCGGTCGGCATCGATCACGTCGCGCGCACCGGCTTTCATCGCTGTTTGCATCGTTGGTCCTTCGCCCGGGCCGGCAACCAGAATCAGCGGCAGATCCACGCCCATTTCCTCGATCTGCCGCAGCGCGCCCTGCAGCGACAGTGCGGCAACTCCGGGCTGATACAGCACGGCATCCCAGGGTTGCTCGGCCAGTGCGCTGCGCAATCCGTCGCTACTGTCGATGCGGTGGAACTGGCCGGCCTTGTCCGTTTCGGCAAATACCGGCAGCAGGCGCCCGGCAGCCTCTTCGGAGGCAGCGATGACCAGCAGATGCAAAGGCTGACGGGGAGGCGAACT
>CAZYTN010000038.1:0-13949 GCA_964650115.1 uncultured Sulfuritalea sp. | reverse complement strand
TCGACTTCGCGCCATTGCACATTGCTGCTGATGGGATCGTGAAATATTGCCTGCAGGACATTGCGGTGCTTGTTGCTCATGGCCGGCCTCCTGGTTGATCGCGATCATGCAACGATACATCAGTGCCGCGGCAGATGGTTAGCGTCGCTTTGCGCGCCGGGAATTCCGTCCCGCAGGGACGGTATCCACTCGGACGCGGGTTGGCGTCAGTGGCTGGTGCCTTCGGAGCGGTTGATCTTGTTGTAGAGGTTGTACTTGCCCACCGGCTTGTCCATCGGGATGCGCTTCACCTCCTTGAAGGTGGCGGCATCGAACACGATCAGCGCGCCGCCGTCGGCCTTGCGCTCCCACAGGCTGGCCAGGACGTACTTGCCGTCGCGGGTGAATTCGACGTGGGCCAGGGTCTTGCCGGGATCGGTCCTGATCTCGGCGACTTTCTCCAGCGTGCGCTTGTCGATCACCTGCAGCGTGTCCTTGCCCTTCGACATCATCGAATCGGTCCACGCGTAGGGCGTGTTCTCGTGGCTGCGCATGAAGAAGCCGGGGCCCAGCGTCGGGATGGTCTTGACGGTGGACCAGTCCTTCATGTCGATCACCGTGATCAGGCCTTCCCTAAGGTTGGGCGTCGCCATCACCATGCGGTCCTGCGCGCCCTGCGGCGGCCGGTAATTCCAGGTGATGCCGGAACCCAGGTGCGGCATGCCGGGGAGTTTCAAGTCGGCGATCTTCTTGCGCACATCGAGGTTGACGACCTGACCCTTGCCCGCCTCACGACTCGATCCCATCAGTTCGGAGTAATTCTGGGTGAAGAAGAAGTCGTCGAGCGGTTCGGACAGAAAGCTGCGACGCGGGTTGAGAAAGCCGGGGATGAAGGCGCCTTCCTTGTACTGGAAATCGTGGACCATGCCGACGGGAATGTCGTCGGCCTTCGGGTTGTAGCTGATCTCCCAGACCTCGGGGACGTCCTTCAGTGCGGCAACGAAGCTCTGCCGCGGCGCCGCGTCATACACGGCGGAAACGCGCGAACTTTCCTTGCGATCCTTGTCCCGGACCTCATGCACTTTCAACAGATTGAGGTCTGCGTCAAGCAGCACCAGGGTATGCGGCAGGTAGTTGGCCACCGCGAGATACTTGCCATCGCCCGAAACGGCGACGTTGCGCGTGTTGATGCCGGCGCGGATCTCGGCCACCACCTTGAGGTTCCAGATGTCGAACTTGGTGATCCAGCCGTCGCGCGAGGCGAAGAAGACATGGCGCCCGTCCGGCGTGAACTTCGGCCCGCCGTGCAGGGCGTAGCGGCTGGGGAAGCGATGGATCGGCTCCAGCCTGTCGCCGTCGAGCACCGTGACATGGTGGTCGCCGGTCTCGACCACGATGAACAGATTCATCATGTCCACGCCCTTGAAGATTCCGGCCGGTTTGTCCGGCAGGCTGCCGGGCGCGAAATAGGCAATGCGCGAAGCCCTGATATCGGCCTCGGCAAGAGTCGGCGCCGGCGACACGGCGGTGTAGATGTAATCCGCGAGCGCAGCGATCTCGTCCTTGTTCATGCGGTCGGCAAAACCCAGCATCTGCGTCGCCGCACGGCCGTCGCTAATGGTCCTGATCGCTTCGGGCTTCCTCAGCCGCGCCAGGCTTTCCGGCAGCAGCGCCGGCCCGGTGATACCCAGCCGGCCGGGACCGTGACAGACGGCGCAATGCTGCTGGTAGAGGGCCGGGGCGTCGGCGGCCAGCAGCGGCAGGGATTGCGTCAGCAGAAACAGAAGTGCGGCCAGCTTCTTCATGCGATGCCTATTTCCTCGTCGCTCAGGTAGCAGCCGGGATCTTCCGCCCACGGGTCGCCGGTCATTTGCTGGGCGCGCACCCGCGTGTTGCCGCCGCAGATGTCGAAATGGACGCAGGCGCCGCAGCGTCCGCCGACCTTGCGCGGATGCGCCTTGAGGCCGGCCATCAGCGGGTCCGAGGTATCCATCCAGATGTCGCCGAAGCTGCGCTCGCGCACATTGCCGATGGTGTAATGCCACCACATCGTGTCGGGATGCACATTGCCCAGGTTGTCGATGTTGGCGACGTTCACGCCGCTGGAATTGCCGCCCCACTGCGCGAGCTTCTTGCGGATGTGCTCGACTTTTTCCGGGAAGCGCCGCTGCAGCCAATAGAGCAGATAGACGCCGTCGGCATCGTTGTTGCCGGTGGTGAATTCCTTGACCAGCCCACGCTCTTGATACTCCCAGCAGGTGTCGAACAGCAGGTCCATGGCACTGCGCGTCATCTGGTGCAGGGCGTCGTCCTTGCGGTTCTTGTTGCCGCGCCCGGCGTAGTTCAGGTGCGAGAAATAGAAGCGGTCGATGCCCTCGTCCTCGACCAGTCTGAGCAGGCCGGGCAGGTCCTGGAAATTGTCCTGGGTCATCGTGTAACGCACGCCGACTTTCAGCCCCGCCTCGCGGCACAGGCGAATGCCGGCCAGCGAAAGGTCGAAGGCGCCTACCTTGCGGCGGAACTTGTCGTGCGTCGCACCCAGGCCATCGAGGCTGACGCCGACGTAGTCGTAGCCGATTTCCCTGATGCGCTCGAACATCGGCTCGTCGATCAGCGTGCCGTTGGAGGACAGGGCGGTGAAGAATCCCATCTGCTTCGAGCGCGCCGAGATCTCGAAAATGTCGGGTCGCAAGAGCGGCTCGCCGCCCGAAAGAATCAGCGCCGGGACGCGGAAGGCCTTGAGCTGATCCATGACGCCGAACACTTCGGCCGTGCTCAACTCCCCGGCAAAGTCCTTGTCGGCGGAGATGGAATAGCAGTGCTTGCAGGTCAGATTGCAGCGCCGGACCAGGTTCCAGATGACGACCGGGCCGGGCGGCTTGCGCACGGACCCGATAGGCGTCGGCGCAGCGATTTCCTGCATGAACTGGGAGATTCTGAACATGGCGACATTAGGCGCACTGGAAGTGCCGGGCGCTTTGATGCCCGTCAAGCCGCGGGCAGGAAATTCTATGTCCGATCAGGGAATATTTCTCGCGCTCAAGGTACTATTTCCTTCCGCAAAACCCAGGTCGGAAACAATGATTTCCATGGTCAGAACTCTCATGCGCTTCGCCGTGCTGCTCGCGTGCGCGCTCCCGTCCGGTTCGATGTTTGCCGCAGAACCGACGCTGGGCATGAACGAGCAGCCGATCCACGACGCCGCACGCATGGGCAAGCGCGCCGATGTCGAGAATATCCTCAAGGCCACGCCGCAGGCCCGCGACGCACGCACCCCGCTGGGCATGACGCCGCTCCATTTCGCGGCGATGAACGAGGACAGCGGCCCGCTCCAGGCCCTGCTGGCGGCCGGCGCAGCGGTGAATGCGCGCGACGGCGAAGGCCGCACGCCGCTGCACATGGCGGCGTTCTCGACGCGCACCGCGAACGGCAAATTGCTGCTGCAGGCCGGCGCCGATCCGACCCTGAAAACCGACGCCGGCCGCGACGTGCTGAGCATGGCGCGCAAGGTTCGCGCCGACGAACTGGCCGGCGAGATATCGCTGTGGATCCTCAAGGGCTGCAAGCCGGGCACGCCGTGCTGAGAACGCTGCGGGCATCGCTGCTGCTTGCTGCCGCACTTGCCGGCGTTTGCGCCGCCGAGGAGAACCTGCCCCCCGTTGTCGTCTATGCCCCCAGCCCCTGCCTGGCCTGCATCGACTGGGCCGACCACCTGCGCAAGAACGGCTTCGAGGTCAGCATCGAGGAAACCGCCGAGGCCAGCATGCCGCGCCTCAAGCGCTGGCTCAATGTGCCGTCCGGCCTTGAATCGGTGCATACGGCGAAGGTCGCCGGCTATTTCATCGAGGGCCACGTCCCGGCCGAGGACATCAAGCTGCTGCTCAAGGAAAAACCGCGCGCCCGCGGCCTCGCCGTGCCCGGCCTGCCGCGCGGCGCGCCGGGACGCGAAGTCTCCAACCCCTTCTGCGAAACCGCCTGTACCATCCTCGACAACGCCAGCCAGGAACGCGAAGTGCGGCGCGAAGCCTACAACACGCTGCTGGTCGGACCGGACGGCAAGACCAGCGTGTTTGCACGGCATTAAAGTCGCCGGTGGCGAACAATCCTGCAGAGCCATTCAGCTTTCGCGGTCTTGATGGTCAGCTATGCGAGATACTTCTGCCGATACGTCCCACGCGATGGATGAGTGTTCGTCGGCCTGAGCCACCGTTCGCCGGAATCAGCGCGACAGGAGTGAATGACCGCAATGCGGCCATTTCCGGACATTCGACAGCGACTTTCAATTTGCATGAAATGCCGGTGAATCTTGACAAAGGTTCGCACTATTGCTAACCTTTTTCCATGGCATTTTCTGTTGATTATTTCCATCCGCGAGTGCTGGCGGAAATCGAGTCCTGGCCGACCGACGTTCTTGCCGACTACGCGCGAATTATCGAATTGCTCGTCGAGCATGGTCCCAACTTGAAATTGCCTTACTCACGGGCTTTTGGCGATGGCCTGTTTGAGTTGCGGCCTCGCGGCCGATCGGGAATTGGTCGGACGTTTTACTGTTTTCTTGTTGCCAAGCGCGTAGTGATTCTCCATGCCTTCATCAAGAAATCGCAGCAAACGCCTGACCACGAGATCAAACTCGCTCGCAAGCGATTGAAGGAGGTATTGAAAAATGGCTGACTTGAAATATCAACCCGTACGACACGACCACAAGGCGTTTCTGGCCAAGGCGTCGCAACGCCGTGGCTTCGTTGAGGAATATGAGGCTCGCGAGGTCGAATATGCGCTGGCGAATGAAATGCTGGCGGCCCGCTCTCGCGCCGGTCTTACCCAAGAGGCTGTTGCCGGGCGCATGGGGACCACCAAGAGCGCGATCTCTCGCCTGGAATCGGCCGGAAAGCACGCCCCTTCGGTGGCATCACTGAAGAAATATGCGGCGGCGGTGGGTTGCACGCTCAAGATCGAGTTGGTTCCCGCCTTGCCAAAGCAGCGCAAGGGGTCAAAATCCAGTAGTCAAATGAACGCCGTGCGCTAACTCGACACGATCGTGTTTACGCACACTCGATTGGACTAATTAGGCGACTATGTCTATGACCATCATCCCGCAGACGAGCAGATCTGTGGCTACGATCAGTTATGGCATGCCTACGACCATGCGCGTGAGGAGGTATGCCTCCGACGCTCAACGGAAATTCTCGTGTCGCCAAACAGTGAGCAAACCGATCGGCGATGAAAGTGACTCGGATCCGGCAGGCGGAACTACGACGACCAATCCGAACATCTACAGCTATGTCGATGGGAATCCAATTCGCGACACTGATTTCCTGTGACTACGATCAATCTCATTTGAGCGTCCGCAATGGAGCAGCCGCCATGTTCGCTTAGGGCACCGAGGGTGAGTTCAGGATTTTGAGGAGCAGACGCTCAACAATCCAACTCTAGCGATTAGCTCCAACGGCCGGTCAGGCCGACAAGCGGGGCTGAACAATTACGACGATGAGTGCCGGGTCACGGATCGGCTACGAATCGTTGGCAACGCCTGAGCTTTCTGTGACGCTATGTCGCCGCTGGCCGTTTAAACTCATTCGCGCGCACCTTCCAATTCGAGGCCGCTTCGTATAACATATATAACAGTTATACGAATGGAGCCCGCAATCATGAACTTCAACATTTACCTTGACGACGAAACCGGCCAGCAGCTCACCAAAGTGGCCGAGAAGGCCGGCGAAAGCCGGAATGCGCTGGTTCGCCAGGCGGTGAGCGAGTGGCTGAAGAGGCGTGGCAAACCTCAGTGGCCGGCTGAAGTGCTTGCCTTCAAGGGCATGGCCGACATGCCGCTATTCGAAGCCAGCAGAGACCGCCTCAAGCCACCTGTTGCAGACCCGCTGGCATGAAGTATCTGCTCGATACCTGCACGGTTTCCGATTTCGTCAAAGGCCAACCCAAAGTCCTGGCGCGTTTGAAAGCCACACCGCCGAACCTGATTGCCGTATCCGCGCTCACGCGCATGGAGGTTGAATATGGCCTCGCGCTCAACGTCGAGCGTGCGAAAAAGCTGGCACCCCTGCTGGATGCGTTCTTTTCGACCATCGCTACGCTACCGTTTGATGAAGCCGATGCGCTGGCCGCTGCGGCAATCCGTGCGGCGCTGAAAACCCAGGGACAGCCAATCGGTGCCTACGACGTACTGATCGCCGGAACGGCGATGGCACGGGGCTTGGTGGTGGTTACTTCGAATCCGGGAGAGTTCAAGCGCGTGAGCGGATTGCAGCTTGAGGATTGGCGGTGAGTTCACCTCTGCCGCCGCGTGTCGAAAAAAACCATCGGACGATCGCGTAGCGAGACCTGCAACACGCTGCTGGTCGGGCCTCTTCGCCCGTCACTGAGCCAGCATTTCCCCGTAAAGCGTCTGCGCCCACTGCCGGTCCTCGCCGCGCGGCTGCGGATCGTCGTGCTGACGCACGCTCTGGGTGATCAGGCCGTCGCCGCGCAGGCGGTAGCCGGCGTCGATGCGCATCATCTCCATCGGCTCGACATCCGTGTAGACGTGACAGACGCTGTCCGGCAAGGCCGGCGCCGGCGACTGCCCGCGCGAGCGGGCGACGATCTCGTCGGCGGCGATGCGGCCCAACCGACTGGCCATGTGCGCGCTCTTCGGATAGTGGCCGAACAGCGGCGAGGCGCGGCCGAGCAGGTCGCCGACGAGGAAGGCGCGTTCGTCACCGATGGCGTGCAGATGCAGCGGATCAAAGGCGGCCCAGGCGCCGCGCTTGCCCGCGGCATCGGTTTCGCTCAGTCCTGCCTGGCGCACGATATCTGCCGCGTCCTGCGGCGGAATGATGATGGCATCGTCGAACTTCAGCTCGTCGAATTCCGTGTTCAGTGTCTTGCGGAACGGATCGATGGCTTTCACAGACGCGTGGGTCAGGTGCTGCACCTGGTCCTTGTAGCGCTCGGCGAACATGCGGTTGAAACGCTGCATGCCGCCGCCGGCATCGACCAGGACCAGGCGGCCCTTGATGCGCCGCGTCTTCAGCCACCAGGCGATCATCACCGCGCGCTCGTAGGGGGCCGGGGGGCAGCGCAGGGGCGGTGGCGGAACGGTCATCAACAGGTCGCCGCCCTTGAACCCGGCCAGCTTGCGCTTCAGCGCGTCGAGTTCGCCGGCGACGAAGCCGGCCGGGTAGAGCCGGCGCACGGCGTCGATGGCGCCTGGGTCATCGCCCAGCCAGGGCGTGTAGTCGTAGCGGATGCCGGCGGCGAGGATCAGCCAGTCGTAGTCCAGCGTGTTCGGCCCCGCCTGCACCCGGCGTCGTTCGCGGTCGACGGCGGTGACCTCGGCCTGCAGGTAGCGGTAGCCGAGAGTTTTTGCGGCAAATGCGTACTCCTGCCGCGGCAAGGGTTCCGGCGTGCGTTCGACCAGCCATGCGTTCGACAGCGGCAACGAGCGGAAGGCGGCTTCGCGCTCGATCAGCGTGACATCGAGTTCCGGCGCGGCCTGGCGCAGGCGGCGTGCGGCGGTGAGGCCGCCCCAGCCACCGCCGACGATCAGCACGCGCTGGCTGGCGCCGGCAACGGACTGGCCGAAGCTGCGACTGGCGGCCAAGGCCAGGCTGCCGGCAAGAAAATCGCGACGGGTCGGCATGGCCGGCGTCAGCGGCCCTCGTCCGCCATCGCGGCGCGGATGCGCTCGCCGATCTCGCCCACCGTCATGGCATAAGGGAAGCGCGCCAGGAAGCGGCCACGGGTATCGAGCAGCACCATGCCGGCGGTATGGCTCATGGTGTAGTTCCCCGACGCGGCGCCCGGCTCGCGCACCATTTCGTACTGGACGCGGAAGCTGTCGGCGGCGCGGCGCACCAGTTCCGGCGATCCGGTGAGGCCGAGGATGCGCTGGTCGAAAGCCGCCGTGTATTCGCGCAGCACCTCGCGCGTGTCGCGCTCGGGATCGACCGTGATGAACACCGGCTGCAGGCGCGCCGCCTGGTCGCCCAGCGACTCCATGATCTGCTTCATCTCCAGCAGCGTGGTCGGGCAGACATCCGGACAGGAAATGAAGCCGAAGCTCACCAGTTGGAAGCGGCCGCGAAAGTCCTCGTGCGTCACGGCCCTGCCCTGCACGTCCATCAGCAGGTAGCGCGGCATCAAAGGCGCCGCGTCCTGCGGCGCCGGTACGTGCAGGGTGTTCGCCGCCTGCGCCAGCGCCGACGGCGCGGCGACCAGCAAGGATGCGAGCAGCAATGCCGGCCGCGCCCGCCGCCTCATCTCACTTGGCCGCCACCGGCAGCGTATCCGCGAGTTGCAGCGCCAGCTGGTTGAGGCGGGCGATCAGTTCGGTCGCACTGGCGCAGGCACTGCCGGAACGGGTCTGGGCGTTGAAGGCCTCCTGCGTGGCGTCCTCGAAAGCGCTGCCGAAGCGTTGCGTCTTCGGCGCATGGGCCAGCATCAACTCCTTGGCGCGGGCCGCGACCTTGGTCTCGGCGCAAGCCAGGGCCTGGCCATTGACGCCGCCCAGGGCCTTGACGGCCGCCAGGCCGGCCTCGGCATCGGCGGCAAGAGTCGGCGCTGACAGCACGGCGATTGCGAGGCGAAGAACCAGTCGAATTGGTTTCATGCGAGTTCCTTGGATGAGGGCTTGAATTGTAGGCTGAAGGAAAGCCGGCTACTTCATCCTGGGCGCTGGATCGCGCAGGACGAGATGCGGCGAGGAAAACGGCGCCAGGCGTTCGAGAAAATCCAGCAGTTCCAGTACAGGCGAATTGCGGAAAAAAGTCGCCAGCGGAGTTTCCATCCAGATGCGGTCGGCGAACAGGTAGACCTCGTGCGGCGTGTCGCCGACACCGTCGCCGTTGCGATCGAAGCCCTGGTAGTCGTCCCAGGTGTTGCCGCGCCAGACGTTGGCGCTGCCGGCCCCCGCTGCGCTGATGGCGACGGTATTGAGGTTGTTCTCGAAGCGGTTGCCAACGAAGCGGTGGCCGCCCTCCTCGCCGTAGAAGAACAGGCCGACGATGTTGTGGGCGAAGCGGTTGTTCCTTACCGTCAGCTTGCCCACGGCTTCCGGCGGCGCGTCGACGCGCAGGCCCACCGAACAGTGCAGCACTTCGTTGTTCTCCACCAGGGCGTCGTGGCTCTCCTTGAAGACGATGCCGCCACCGCCGCCGGTCAGCGCGTGGGCGACATGGTTGCCGCGCAGCACCAGGTCGGGCGAGTAGAGCACGATGATGCCGGTGCCGGTATCCGAGAATCGGTTGTTCTCGACCAGCAGGCGCGGCGAGAAGATGACGTGCATGCCGTAACGGCCATCGGTGAAATGATTGCCGGCGATGCGGTTGTCCGGCGAGTTGGCGAAAGTCAGGTCGCGGGCACGAACGAAGCGGTTGCCCTCGATGACATTGTGCCGGCTGTACCAGAGGCGGATCGCGTCGCCGCGCATGCCCGGATCGAGATTCTTGCCGGTGACGCGGTTGCCTTTGATGCGCGAGCGATTGACCTGTTTGAGGTGGATGCCGAAGAGGACATCGTCGATCTCGTTGTCCTCGACAAGATGCCCGTCGCCTTCGAGCAGGATGCCGGCGTCGATCCGGTCATGCGAGTCGCCGCTGCCGGTCAGGCGCAGGCCGCGCAGCGTCACGCCGTTGGCGGCGACCGAGAGCACCGTGCTCCTGCCGTCGCCGACGATGACGGCCTGGCGCCCACCGTCGAGCGTCAATGACCGGCTGATGGTGGCCGGCCCGGCGTAGGAACCCGGCGCCAGGCGCAGCGTGCCGCCAGCCGGAGTCGCATCGATCAGGGGCTGCAGGGGCATCGCCGGCGCGGCGAGTGCCGGCAGTACCAGCAATGCCAGCAAACAGCCCGCCAGTTTCATCGAACGGCGGGATTGATGCGCTCGCCAGCGGAATTTCGCTCGATGCCGCGCATCAGGATCACGAAACCAATGGCGCCAAAATTCATCAACAGCGCATAGACCACGCTCGGTACGGTCATCGCCGGCGACTGCATGACGCCGGCGGCAATGAATATTCCAAGCCCCGCGTTTTGCAAACCGCATTCGGTGGCCACCGCAATCCGGTCGCGGCGTAGCAAACCGCCGGCGCGCGCCATGGCGAAACCCGCCGCGATCACCAGCAGGTTGAGCAGCATCGCGGCCGGCCCGATGCTGCCCAGATTGTCGATCAAGACCTGGCGCTGGCTGAAGAAGGTGGCCAGCACGATGAGGATGAACAGCGCGGTGGCCAGGCGCCCCGCCGGGCCTTCCAGGCGCAGCGCCAGCGCCGGCCGCCAGGCCTTCAGGCTCATGCCGAACACCACCGGCACGGTGGTCAGCAGAAACACTCCGCGCACCATTTGCAGCAGCGGAAAGTCGACGCCGACCCCGGTCTGCATGAACTGCCGCATCGCGAGGTCGACGACGAAGGGCACCGTGACGACGGCGGCAACGCTGGTCACCGCCGTCAGCGAAATCGACAGCGCCGTGTCGCCGCGCGCCAGATGGGTCAGCAGCCCGGAACTGACGCCGCCCGGACAGGCCGCAAGAATCATCAAGCCCACAGCCATTTCGGGCGCCAGGCCCCAGGCGCGGGCGACGACGAAGGCGAACAGCGGCACCAGCAGCATCTGCCCGACGAGGCCGACCAGCATGGCTCGCGGCCGCGTAAATACCCGCCTGAAATCGCCCAGCACCAGCGTCAGGCCGAGCGAGAACATGATGAAGGCCAGGGCCAGCGGCAGCAATTTGTCGATCACCATGGGCGCTCGGCTCCTAAAAATGCGTCTCGATGTTGATGGTCGGCGTCTTGGTTTCGGTCCCGATCCCGGGCGGGGTGCCGTACTTGTTTTTCCACCATTCATAGCCGACGCCGGCCATCAGCGATTTTTTCCCCCACCCGAGGGCCGGGCCCAGATCCACCAGTACGTTGGTGCGCAGCAGGGTTTCGCCGACGGTGGGGTTGTCGTTGAAGTCCCTGCCCTTCTCGCCCAGCCGGTTGAACAATCCATTGAAAACGGCAGAAGTGGAACCGATCTGAAAGGGAATGCCCCACGCGGCATTGAGCATCCAGGTGCCCTCGAAGGTGTGATTCGGGTCCGGTGTGCCGGGAATCCCCTTGTGGTTGCGCTCCTTGTAATACAGCAGTGCCAGATCGAGAAAGCCGGGCACGTCGAATTTGAGCGCCGGGCCAAACACCCAGGCGCGTTTGCGCGGAGCGAACAAGGTATTTTTGGTCGTCAGGTCGATTCCGGCCATCAGCGCCATATCGCCCACCGGACCGAAGGCCAGCGGCTTGTCCAGCACGCGCGCAGCGGCCAGTTGGTAACGGTAGTTGAACAGGTATTCGGTCGCGCCGTCGGTCGAGTTCTTCGCCGGGTCGTTGTGATCGGAATAGCGGCCTTCCAGAATCAGCACGTGGAGACCGGTTCTGCCATTGTCGACATGGGTCAGGGTCAGGATATCCTTGGCTATGTCTTGCGGCCTGTTCGGCTCGGTGAAGTGGCTGCCGTAACGATAGGCCAGCGCGGTGTCGCTGAAGTCGGCCGCACCCACGCCTGGCGACCAGATGCTCGACACCAGGCAAGCGGCGAAGATGACTCGGGGGCTCAATGATATTTTCATGATGAATAAAGGTAGGCAGGATCAGAACAGCAGGAGGCCCAGCGCCAGCAGCGCGGCCGTGGCAAAGCCGCCGCGCGCGGTGGCGGCCAGCAGCAGGTTGAGTTCGGGTCCGGGCGCGGTGATGTCCAGGCGCCGGCAAAGCAGCAAGCAGAAAGGCAAGGCCAGCAGACCGAGCGCGGCGCCGGGCCGCCCGCGCAGTGCCAGGCCGAGCATGACCGGAAATGGCATCATCATCAGCGCGAAATAGACCCGGCGCGCGCGGGCGCGGCCGAGCAGCACGGCCAGGGTGCGGCGACCGCCGCGACTATCCTGTTCCAGGTCGCGGTAGTTGTTCACCAGCAAGACCGCCGCCGCCGGCATGCCGACAACGATTCCGGCCAGCCACGCATTCGCCGACCAGGCGCCGAGTTGCAGCCAGTGACTGCCCGTCACGGCAGCCAGGCCGAAAAATACCAGGACGAAGAGTTCGCCCAGCGGCGTATGGGAAACCGGATGCCGCCCGCCCGAATACGACCAGCCCGCCAGCAGCGATGCAATGCCGGCGGCCAGGATCGGCCAGCCGCCGACGCCAACCAGATACACGCCGAGCAACAGCGCCAGGGCGAAGCTGATCGCCGCCGCGCGACGCACCGCGGCCGGACTCGCCCATCCCGCCGCGGTGACGCGCAACGGGCCGATGCGGTCGGGCCGGTCGGTGCCGCGCTCGAAATCGGCCGCATCGTTATGCAGATTGGTTCCAACTTGAATCAGCAGCGCGCAGAGCAGTGCAGCCAACATCGCAAACCATGCCAACGCAGCGCCCTCGGCCAGGGCCAGCGCGGTGCCGACCAGTACCGGGGTGGCGGCGATGCTCAGCGTGCGCGGCCGTGTAGCCGTCCACCAGACTCGCCAACCGGTCGGGGGAGCGGTAAAAACGGCGGGCGGCAGATCAGGTCTCATGCGGACACGTTCCAAAATGAAGGCAGGCAATTCCGGAAGATACGTTCTCCCAATGCACCGCAGCGAAGCCTGCCTCTTGCATAAGCTCAGCGAATTCACCCTGGCTCGGAAAGCGCCGGATCGACTCGACCAGGTACTGATAGGCCTGCGGTTCCCGCGCTATCAGCGCACCCAGGCGCGGAATCACCAGGAAGGAATAGAGATCGTAAAGCGGTGCCAGCCAGGCGGCAGGTCGCGAAAATTCGAGGCAGACGAAGCGGCCGCCAGGCTTCAACACACGCCGTATCTCGCTCAGGGCCAATGCCAGATGGGTGGCGTTGCGCAGGCCGAAGGCAACGGTCAGCAGGTCCACGCTGGCATCGGCAAACGGCAGTTTTTCGGCCTCGCCCGCCAGCCACGTCAGCCGGTCGCTGCCTCGCATCCTCCCCGCCTGCATCATCGGCAGGCTCGGATCGCAGACCACTACCCGGCGCGGTCCATCGACCAGCAATCGCGCCACGTCTCCAGTGCCGCCGGCGAGATCGATGGCGATCCCGTTCACATCGGCCACCCGCGCAGCCAGCTTGCGCTTCCACCAGCGGTGGATACCGAAGCTCATCAGGTCGTTCATCAGGTCGTAGCGCGGCGCCACCGCCTTGAATACCAGGGCGATGCGCAGTCGCCGCTCCGCTGCGGTCACAGACTGCCGGCCGAAGCTGCCGTCGAGTGCGTTCATCGCCTGCGTCGCTGTGCCGTGCGTCAGCGGCTCAAGCCGGACGACTCCACGGCAGGCCCAGGATGATGGCCAGCAACAGGCCATGCACGCTGGCGGAGAGTATCGTCAGCTTCAAGGCCGGAGTGAGTTGCGCCGGCTTTGCCGCATGGACCCAGAGCTGGCGCGCGGCGGCGATGCTGGCCAGCGCCGGCAGCGATGCGATCACGGCCAGCAGCGGCAGGTGGCCCAGCAGCACCATCAGCAGCGGCCAGCCGTAAGCCAGAGCCGCGATGAGCGCGCAGCCCCAGCGCGCTCGCGCCACGCCGAGGCGCACGACGACGGTGTTCTTGCCGGCGCTGGCGTCGGCCTTGACGTCGGGAAACTGGTTGATGTAGAGCACGTTGGCGACCAGCAGCGCGAAGCCGAGTCCGGCGGCCACGGGGGCAAAGGCAAAGCCGCGGCGCTGGACGAAATCGCTGCCGACCACCACCAGCAGCCAGCCCGCGGTAATGGCGAATTCGCCGAGGCCGCGGCTCTGGAGTTTCAACGGCGGCGCCGAATAGGCCCAGCCGACGGCAAGGCCGGCCAGGCCGATCAGGATCAGGCCGGAATCGCTGACTGCCGTCAGCCACAGGCCGGCCGGCACCACGACCGCCAGCAGCGCGTAGCCGAAGACGCCGGTGGCGCGCAAGGACAGCACGCCGTTCTGGATGAAGCGGCTGCCGCCGGTGAAGGGGA
>CAZYTN010000037.1:4618-14188 GCA_964650115.1 uncultured Sulfuritalea sp. | reverse complement strand
GTTTGTCCATCTTTTCAAGCGCCATGCCGGAACCGCGCGCGACGCAGGTCAGCGGATCGTCGGCGACGATCACCGGCAGGCCGGTTTCCTCGGTCAGCAGGCGGTCGAGGTCGTGCAACAGCGCGCCGCCGCCGGTCAGCACCAGGCCGCGCTCGGCAATGTCGGCGCCGAGTTCGGGCGGGGTCTTTTCCAGCGCATCCTTGACCGCCTTGACCACCTGGTTGAGCGGCTCGGAGAGGGCTTCGAGGACTTCGTTGGAGGAAATCGTGAACTTGCGCGGAATGCCTTCGGCGCGGTTGATGCCGGAAACTTCCATTTCGCGCACCTCGGCGCCGGGGAAGGCCGAACCGATCTGTTTCTTGATGTTCTCGGCACTGTTGTCGCCGATCTGCATGCCGTAGTTGCGGCTGATATAGGAGATGATCGCCTCGTCGAACTTGTCGCCGCCGACGCGTACCGAATTGGCATAGACCATGCCGCCCAGCGAGATCACGCCGACCTCGGTGGTGCCGCCGCCGATATCGACCACCATCGAGCCGGTGGCGTCCGACACCGGCAGGCCGGCGCCGATCGCCGCCGCCATCGGTTCCTCGATCAGGTACACCTGCGAGGCGCCGGCGCCCAGCGCCGATTCGCGGATGGCGCGGCGCTCGACCTGGGTCGAGCCCGAAGGCACGCAGATGATGATGCGCGGCGAGGGCGAGAACAGGCGCGACTCGTGCACGCGCTTGATGAACTGCTTCAACATCTGCTCGGTGACGGTGAAGTCGGCGATCACGCCGTCCTTGAGTGGCCGGATCACCGAAATTTCCTTCGGATTGCGGCCGATCATGGTCTTGGCCTCCTTGCCCACCGCCTGGATGGTCTTCTTGGCGTTGGGGCCGCCTTCGATGCGAATGGCGACGACCGAGGGCTCGTCGAGCACCACGCCCTTGCCGCGCACGTAAATCAGCGTATTGGCGGTACCGAGGTCGATGGCGAGATCATTTGAAAAATAGGAGCGAAGAAAGCCGAACATCGTAATTCCATTGTTGGAGCCCGCCCGGGAAAGGCTGGGGCCAGAAGGTCGCATATGATAACCTATCGCGCCCGTCGAATCAGGCAATGCACCGGCCTTGTTTCAGGCGGGCCTCACGCCACCTACCCCACTTGTCATCATGTCCCTGAACCTGGAAGACGTCGCCCGCATTGCCCTGTTGTCCCGCATCGAACTGTCGGCGGCAGAGCGTGAAAGCACCCGCGACCAGTTGAACGACATCCTCGGCTTCGTCGAGCAATTGCAGGCCGTCGACACCACCGGCATCGAGCCGATGGCGCACGCCGTGGATGTGGTCCAGCGCCTGCGCCCCGACGTGGTCACCGAAACCGACCACCGTGCAGATTTTCAGGCCGTGGCGCCGGAAACCGAGGCCGGGCTCTACCTTGTGCCCAGGGTGGTGGAATGAAGCTGGCGCTTCACTGGCCAATTAAGGCCCCCCACCCCCCGGTGCAGGGACGGCTCTGCATGGCCGTCCGGCTCCACGTGCGCGGAGCAGTGCTCCGCGAATTCCCCGTTACGCCCCCCGCCCCAAGGGCGGGGGCTACTGATTGGCGCCTCCGCGTTGCGGAGGCGAAGTGACATGATCAACGCCTCGCTCAAGGAGCTGTCCGCTGCATTGGCCGCGAAGAAGATTTCGGCTGTCGAACTGGCATCGCTTTTCCTCGACCGCATCGACAAGCTCAATCCAGCGCTGAACGCCTTCGTCACCCTCGATCGCGACAAGACCCTGGCACAGGCGCGGGCTGCCGACGCGAAGTTAATAGTCGGCGCCGGCGCTACGGCGCTGACCGGCATCCCTCTGGCGCACAAGGATATTTTCTGTGCCAAGGGCTGGCGCACGACATGCGGCTCGAAGATCCTCGCGAACTTCATTTCGCCCTATGACGCGCATGTGGTCGAAAAACTTGCCGGCGCGGGCATGGTCACGCTGGGCAAGCTCAACATGGACGAATTTGCCATGGGCTCGTCCAACGAAACCTCGTATTTCGGGCCGGTGAAGAATCCCTGGGATGTCTCCTGTGTGCCCGGCGGCTCCTCGGGCGGCTCGGCAGCGGCCATCGCGGCGCGCCTCGCCCCTGCGGCGACCGGCACCGATACCGGGGGCTCGATCCGCCAGCCGGCGGCTCTTTGCGGCCTCACCGGCCTCAAGCCCACCTACGGCGTGGCATCGCGCTACGGCATGATCGCCTTTGCCTCCAGCCTCGATCAGGCCGGGCCGATGGCGAAAAGCGCGGAAGACTGCGCTCTGCTGCTGAATGCCTTCGCCGGCTTTGATGCCCGCGATTCGACGTCGCTGGAGCGCCCGGCCGAGGATTACAGTCGCGACCTCGACAAGCCGCTGGCGGGACTGCGCATTGGCCTGCCCAAGGAGTTTTTCGGCGCGGGCATGGACCCCGATGTGCGTGCCGCCGTCGAAGCCGCACTGGCCGAATACCGCAAGCTCGGCGCCGTCACGGTCGAGGTGCAACTGCCCAACTCCGGCCTCTCGGTGCCGGCCTATTACGTGATCGCGCCGGCCGAGGCCAGTTCCAACCTGTCGCGCTTCGACGGCGTGCGCTACGGTTACCGCGCGCCCGAGTATGCCGACCTGACCGAGATGTACTCGCGCAGCAGGGCGCAGGGCTTCGGCGCCGAAGTCAAGCGCCGCATCCTGATCGGCACCTACGTGCTGTCGCACGGCTACTACGATGCCTACTACCTCAAGGCACAGAAGATCCGCCGTCTGATCGCCGCCGACTTTGTCGAAGCCTTCAAGAGCTGCGACGTGATCATGGGCCCGACCTCGCCCTCGGTGGCTTTCGCCTTCGGCGCCAAGAGCGCCGATCCGGTGCAAATGTACCTGTCGGACATCTACACCATTTCCACCAACCTCGCCGGCCTGCCGGGCATGTCGCTGCCCTGCGGCTTCGGCGCGAACAACATGCCGGTGGGCCTGCAGATCATCGGCAACTGGTTCGGCGAGGCGAAGATGCTGAATGTGGCGCACCAGTACCAGAAGGCGGCCGACTGGCACACAAGAATGCCGGAGGAAATGAAATGACAGCCCACCCCTACCTTCGGTTCCACGGTCGGCTTTGCACAGCCGGCCGGCTACGCAGGCGCGGAGCAGTGCTCCGCGAATTCCCCGCTACGCCCCCCGCCCCAAGGGCGGGGGTGAATGTGGTTCAGCCGCTTGGCGTCTTCCGATTTAATGAACAGCCACCTCTTTGCGGCGGCCCGGCAGAGGTGGCGTCATGACCTGGGAAGTCGTGATCGGGCTGGAAACCCATGCCCAGTTGCAAACAAAGTCGAAGATCTTCTCCGGCAGCAGCATCGCCTTCGGTGCCGAGCCCAACGTGCAGGCCAATGCCGTCGACATTGCGCTGCCCGGCGTGCTGCCGGTATTGAACCGCGAAGCCGTGGTCTGCGCCATCAAGTTCGGCCTGGCCGTCAATGCTTCGATCGCACCGCGCTCGATCTTCGCGCGCAAGAATTATTTCTATCCCGACCTGCCCAAGGGCTACCAGATCAGTCAGTTCGAGACCCCGGTGGTCTCCGGCGGCGGGCTTACCACAAGAGTCGGCGCTGGCGAGACGGCGACGGAGAAGTTCGTGCACCTGACGCGCGCCCACCTCGAAGAGGACGCCGGCAAGTCGCTGCATGAGGACTTTCACGGCCGCACCGGCATCGACCTGAACCGCGCCGGCACGCCGCTGCTGGAAATCGTCACCGAACCCGACATGCGCTCATCCGCCGAGGCGGTCGCCTACGCCAAGGCACTGCATGCCTTGGTGCAGTGGATAGGCATTTGCGACGGCAACATGCAGGAAGGCTCGTTTCGCTGCGACGCCAACGTCTCGGTGCGTCGCCCTGGCGAGGCGCTCGGCACCCGACGCGAGATCAAGAACCTCAACTCCTTCCGCTTCATGCAGCAGGCGATCGATTTCGAGGTGCAGTGGCAGATCAATGAAATCGAGGAAGGCCGCTCCATCCGCCAGGCCACCGTGCTGTTCGATCCCGCCACCGGCGAGACGCGCGCCATGCGCAGCAAGGAAGACGCGCACGACTACCGCTACTTCCCCGATCCCGACCTGCTGCCGCTGGAAATCACGCCCGACTGGATCGCTCAGGTGCAGTCCGGCTTGCCGGAACTGCCGCAGGCCATGAAGCAGCGCTTCGAGTTCGAACTCGGGCTTTCTTCCTACGACGCGGCAACTCTCACCGCATCGCGCGAAATGGCCACCTACTTCGAAGCCGCACTGATGGCCGCGGGCCGGGAGAATGCAAAGCCCGTTGCCAACTGGGTGATGGGCGAACTGTCGGCGCGACTGAACAAGGAGGGACTGGAAATTACGGCGGCACCCCTGTCGGCGCAACAACTCGCCGGCATCATTCGCCGCATCGCCGACAACACGATCTCCAACAAGATCGCCAAAGACGTCTTCGAGGCCCTTTGGGCGGGTGACGGCAAGGACGCCGACGCCGTGATCGAGGCCAGGGGCTGGAAGCAGATTACCGATACCGCTGCGATCGAGGCACTGGTCGATGAAGTCCTCGCCGCGAACCAGAAGTCGGTCGAGGAATTCCGCGCCGGCAAGGAAAAGGCCTTCAACGCCCTCGTCGGACAGGCCATGAAGGCCACCCGCGGCAAGGCCAACCCGCAGCAGGTCACCGACCTGCTGAAGAAGAAACTCGGCGGCTGACTACTTTTTTTCGGCAGGTTTGGGAGATGCTGTCGCCACTGCGGGCGCTGCCGCCGCGGGTGCCGCCACAGGAGCAGCGGTCGCCGCCGCAGGTGCAGGAGCCCCCGCTGGAGCAGTCGCCGATGCCGGCGCCGCGGCAGCTGAACTTTCAGCCGACTTCTTGCCAGTCAGCTCGAGATAGCGCTTCTTCTCGTCGGCAAAGCGTTTGCGGACTTCTTCGATTTCCCTGGTCTTGTCGGCAATGGCCGTCTGCTGTGCCTGGATATCCTTGTCGTTGTCGCGGATCTGCGCCTTGACCGCATCGGGCACCGGCTTCCCTTTGTAGAACTCCTTGTCGCTGTCAAGCTTCTGTTTCTTCTTCTTTGCTTCCTCCAACCGCTTTTGAGCCTCCTTGATGCTCTTGTCAATCTCGGCCAGGTTTCGATCCCGCACCGAATCGATATCCTTTTCGCTGGAATAGGTGGCCAGCAAGGCGAGAGTGCGGCGGCGTTCCTCGGCGGCCTTCTTGGCATCCGCGTCCTTCTTTGCCAATTCGGCATCGCGGCGGGCCTGCTGCTCGGCCGTCAGCGGAGCCTCGACCGTTTTCGACACAAAACCGCGATTGTCGCGCTCTTCATAAGCCCGACCCTGGCAAGCGGCGGGCAAAAAGTCGCCGCACACCTTGCGCCCGTTGGCATCATCGCAGCAGAAGATGCGGGTCTGGGCAGAGGCGCCCAAGGCAAGCAAAGCGGAGGAAACAAACAGCAGGGCGGTAATCAGGCGCATGGGGGTTCTCCCTAATTCAGAGGACAGAATATCACTCGGTGCCGTAAAGAGCGCGGTAAGCGCGTACGGCGGCAAGCTTGTTTTCAAGTTCCGGATGGCCGGACAGATAATCAATCAAATCGGTCAAACTGGCAACGCTGATGACCGGAATTCCGTAGTTCCGTTCCACCTCCTGCACTGCCGAAAGATCGCCTTGCCCGCGTTCCCGGCGATCCAGCGCAATGACCACCGCGACAGGCGTCGCTCCGGCATCACGGATCAGTTCCACCGATTCGCGTACCGAGGTGCCTGCAGTAATCACGTCATCGATGATCAGTACACGTCCCTTGAGCGGCGCGCCTACCAGCGTGCCGCCCTCGCCGTGATCCTTGGCTTCCTTGCGGTTGTAGGCGTAGGCCGTGTTGCGTCCGAGGCCCGCCAGCGCGATCGCCGTCCCGGCGGCCAAGGGAATGCCCTTGTAAGCAGGTCCGAACAGCACATCGAACCGAATGCCGGCGTCCAGAATGCGGCGCGCGTAAAAATTGCCGAGACGCGACAGCGACGCGCCGTCACTGAACAGGCCCGCGTTGAAAAAATAGGGGGTCAGGCGCCCCGCCTTGGTCTTGAACTCGCCGAAGCGCAATACCCCCAGTTCGCAGGCGAAGGCGATAAACTCGCGGCTCAGCTCGCTGGTCACGTTAAAACTGACATTCGCATTCATCAGTTCATTCTACATGCGGAAACACATGCTCCGAATAGTCGGTCTGAATTTCAATGGTATCCGTTCCGCCGCCAACAAGGGATTTTTCGAGTGGCTCGCAACGCAGCAGGCCGACATCGTCTGCGTCCAGGAACTCAAGGCGCAACTAGCCGACCTGACTCCCGCGTTGCGCGCCCCGACCGGCTTCACCGCTTGCTTTCATGCCGCCGAGAAGAAGGGCTACAGCGGAGTCGGCATCTATTCGAGGCAGACGCCCGACCGCATCATCGAAGGTTTCGGCAACACCGAGTTCGATGCCGAAGGACGCTACCTGCAAGCCGACTTCGGCAAGTTGTCGGTGGTCTCGCTGTACCTGCCTTCCGGTTCCAGCTCGGACGAGCGCCAGCAAGCCAAGTTTCGCTTTCTCGATCAGTTCCGGCCGCAACTGGAGCGTCTGGCGAGCGATGCGAAACGCCACGGACGCGAAGTCCTTCTCTGTGGCGACTGGAATATCGCGCATCAACCCATCGACCTGAAGAACTGGAAATCCAACCAGAAAAACTCCGGCTTCCTGCCCGAGGAGCGGGCCTGGCTGTCGTCGGTCTTCGATGACCTGGGCTGGGTGGACGTGCATCGCCGGCTCCTGCCGGAGGCGACCGGCGAGGCCTACACCTGGTGGTCCAACCGGGGCCAGGCCTGGGCCAAGAACGTCGGCTGGCGTATCGACTACCAGATCGCGACTCCCGGCCTGGCGGCAACGGCACGTTGCGCGACAGTCTACAAGGACCGGCGCTTCTCTGATCACGCGCCGCTGACCATCGATTACGAAATGACTTCCGTATGACATGGATCATTGCAGCACTGCGCTAAAATCGGTAGCCTTCGTTTTGCATTCACACAATTTCAGGAGAAAACCATGAGCGACATGACCGATGTCACCAAAGAAAAACTGATTGCCGACGTCAAGCTGGTAATTGCCGACACCGAAGAGCTGCTGCGCGCCACCGCGGGTCAGGCAGGTGAAAAGATCGCCGATATTCGCGCCAGAACGCAGGATCGCCTCGCAACGGCCAAGATCAAGCTGGCCGAAGCCGAAGTCGCCATGGTGGACAAGGCCAAGCAGGTCGGGCGGGTCGCCGATGACTACGTGCATGACAATCCCTGGCGTTCGGTGGGTGTGGCCGCAGGTTTCGGTTTCATCGTCGGCCTGCTGATCGGCCGTCGCTGAAACCGGCCATGGTTGACGCGGCGGGTAATCCGCCGGGCCACCGCAGGCTGTTCGCTTCGGCGAAAGGCCTGCTCGGTACCGGCGTCACCCTGCTCCACAATCGCCTTGAACTCCTCGGCGTCGAACTGGCCGAGGAGCGGGTGCGACTGCTATCCCTGCTGGCCTACGGCGGAGCGGCCTGTCTTAGTCTGGCCGCCGGTCTGGTCTTTCTCGCCGTCTTTCTCACCGTTCTGATGTGGGACAGCAATCGCTTGCTCGCTCTCGGTGTCTTTTCGGCGCTTTTCCTCGCTGCCGGCATCGCCAGCCTGATGCTGACCATGAGCCTGGCAAGATCGGGCTCGAAACTGTTTTCCGCCAGCCTGGCCGAACTGCGCAAGGATAGTGACACCCTGGCGGCCAGCGACACGCCAAGGTCACAGTGAGCTCCACCTCGCTTGAACTTGCCCTGAAAAAGCAGCGGCTCCAGATCGCCAGCGAGCGCTTGCGCACCGACTTCGGTGATTATGCGTCAGGATTGATGCCTGTCTTCGTCGGGGCCGACATGGCTGTCGCGGGCGCGCACTGGGTTCGGCGCAACAAGGAGCTTATTGTTGCGGTGGGCGTCGCGGTGGTTGTGATCCGGCCAAGGAGCGCCCTGGGCTGGGCGCGTCGGGTCTTTGTCCTGTGGCGGGTCTGGCACAATTTGCGAGAATTTCTGGAAAGCCGTCTGCCGCCGATCCGGCAATACTGAGTCTCAAGTAAAGAAAAAAGCCGCCGATCCAGGCGGATCAACGGCTTCATGAACACTGGTGGTGATGAGTGGACTTGAACCACCGACCCCCGGATTATGAATCCGATGCTCTAACCGACTGAGCTACATCACCCTGCAAAGGGGCGGAATTATCCTCGGCGCACACTTGCCTTGTCAAGGCTGGCAGGGCAGGCTCCGGTAGGCGAGAATCATTTATGGACTTTGATGTTGTGATCGTGGGTGGCGGCCTGGCCGGCTTGAGCCTGGCAGCGGCGTTGCGCCGTTCGACCCTGTCGGTGGCATTGGTCGAGGGACGGGTGTCTGTGTTCCCCGAAATCCTGGATTCGCGCATTTACGCGATCAGCCCGGCCAACGCAGGCTTTCTGGATGCCCTGGGCGTCTGGGGCCATCTCGATGCAGCGCGCATGGAAGCAGTCCGCACCATGGAAATTCACGGCGATGCAGGCGGCCGACTGGATTTCACCGCCTATGGCTGCGGCGTTTCGGAACTGGCCTGGATCCTCGAATCCTCCCTGATGCAGCGCGAGTTGTGGGAGACAGCCAAGCGCCAGGGCAACCTGAGCCTGTTTTGTCCGGCACGGCCGCAGGCGCTGACGATCGGGCCCGATGCCGCGCAATTGCGCCTTGAGGATGGCCGCAGTCTTGCCGCGCGGCTGATCGTGGCCGCCGACGGCGCCGAGTCATGGACGCGGGCGGCGGCAGGTGTGGCCGTGCGTTTCGACCCCTACGACCAGCAAGGCGTCGTCGCCAACTTCGCCACCGAACTGCCGCATCGCGGCACCGCTTTCCAATGGTTCCGGACGGATGGGGTACTGGCTTGGCTGCCGCTTCCCGGCAACCGCATCTCCATGGTCTGGTCCGCCCCGGAAGATCACGGGCGCAAACTGCTGGCGCTCGATCAGGCACAACTCTGCGCCCAGGTTGCCGACGCCGGCAACCACCGTCTGGGAGCGCTGGAACTGATCACCCCGCCCGCCGGCTTTCCCTTGCGCCTGATGCGCGCGCCGAACACCGTGGCGCCGCGCCTGGCCCTGATCGGCGATGCCGCCCATACCATCCATCCGCTTTCCGGCCACGGCATCAACCTCGGTTTTCAGGACGCGCGGGTGCTGGCTGCCGTTCTGTGCGACAAGCCCGGTCACATGGATTGCGGCGACCTCGGATTGTTGCGAGCCTACGAGCGCGCGCGCAAGGAGGAGGTGGTGACTTTGCAGACCCTGACTGATAGCCTGCACGACCTTTTCCGCCCCGCAACAGGTTCCCTGACCCGCCTGCGCAACTTTGGATTGAACCTCACCAACGCTTTGCCGGTCGTAAAGAACCTGCTGGTCCGCTACGCGCTGGCATCCTGAAGCTGGCGTCCTGAATTCCCCCTGGAGAACCCATGAAACTACCCCTGCTTGCCGCCACCCTGGCCTGTGTCTC
>CAZYTN010000037.1:0-4518 GCA_964650115.1 uncultured Sulfuritalea sp. | reverse complement strand
CCGCTGGAACTGGCGGTCAAGCAGGTGCGCGGTTCGGGCAAGAACATCATGGTTACATTTGAAGACCCGAACTGCGGTTACTGCAAAAGGCTGGCGAAAGACATCTTGACCCTGAAGGATGTGACGGTGTACACCTTCCTCCTGCCGGTGCTGGGCGATGATTCCTACGAAAAATCCAAGGCCATCTGGTGCGCACCGGACAAGGCCAAGGCCTGGACGGACTGGATGACGGCCGGCAAGGCACCGCCCGCCGCACCGGCCAAGTGCGACCTGACCGGCCTCAACAAGTCGGCGCAACTGGGCGGCAAGCTGCGCATCAATGGCACGCCAGCGATCTTCTTCGCCGGTGGCGAGCGCGTCGGCGGTTACATCCCCGCGGCCGAGATCGAGAAACGCTTCGCCGCTGCCGGTAGCTGAGCTGCGTCCTCTCGCTCAAGAAACACATCCCAAGTAACTGAAAAGTAACAAGGCTCCAAGCCGCCCGCAGAATCGGAGTGCGTTGTAGGCCGAGCTTTTCGGCACGCCTGGCACGCCGCGGCAATTTGGAAATATCATGGTGCCGACCTGCCATTGAATGGCGCATCGAAAGGAGACTCGACAATGCCGACAGGAACCGTCCGCCTGCATCGCGTGCTCCGTGCACCGCCGGAGCGTGTCTACCGGGCGTTCCTGAACGCCGACGCAATGGCAAAGTGGTTACCGCCATACGGTTTCACCTGCACGGTTCACCACCTGGATGCCAGGGTCGGTGGCGCTTTCCGGATGTCGTTCACGAATTTCAATACAGGCAACGGCCATTCCTTCGGCGGCGAATATCTCGAACTTGTTCCTGGCGAGCGAATTCGCTATACGGACAAATTCGACGACCCGAACCTGCCAGGGGAAATACAGGTGACCGTGGCTTTGACGAAAGTCTCCTGCGGCACCGAGATCAACATAGTGCAAGAAGGACTGCCTGAAGTCATTCCGCTCGAGCTGTGCCACCTCGGCTGGCAGGAATCCCTCGCGCAACTTGCCACACTCGTCGAGCCCGAGATTCCAGGCTAGCAAAGGGCGCCCGCCCGACCCATCATGCGCCTGGCACTCGTTTCGGATATTCACGGCAACCTCGCGGCCCTCGAAGCGGTCGCTGCGGACATCCGGCGGCGCGGCACGGATGCAGTCATCAACCTCGGGGACAATCTGTCCGGCCCGTTGCTGCCGCTCGAAACGGCGCAGTACCTGATGGCGTCGGGCTGGCTCTCGCTGGCGGGAAACCATGAACGCCAGATTCTTGCCTGCCGTCCCGGCCAGGGGAGCGAGTCGGACGACGGCTATGCGCACTCGCAATTGACCGGGCGCGAACTCGACTGGTTGCGTTCATTGCGCCCAAGGCATCAACTGACGGAAGAAATCCTGCTTTGCCATGCAACGCCGGACAGCGATTGCACCTATTTTCTGGAATCGAACCACCACGGCGTCCTGGGCCTGGCAGGCGCCGACGACATTGCCGAGCGTTTGGGCGGCGTAGTTTCCGGCGTGGTCGCCTGCGGCCATACGCACGTGCCGCGCTCGGTCCGGCTGGCGACGGGGCAACTGATCGTCAATCCCGGCAGCGTGGGAGTGCAGGCGTTCAGCGACGGCTACACGGGATTCCACATCATGGAAACCGGCTCGCCCGATGCCCGCTATGCCATTATCGAAAAAACCGCGTCGGGGTGGCGCGTCGAGCATTGCACCGTCCCGTATGACCACGAGTCGATGGCCGCACTTGCAAGACTTCGCGGTCGCGCGGAATGGGAAGTCGCCCTTCTGCTGGGACGTACCAAATGATGCGACATGGAAAGAAAACTTGATGAGGATATGGGCGCCCACAGTCCTGCTGTTTCTGTTTGCGGTGCCGGCCGGCCGGGCGGCGGACAACATGCAGGCGTTCCCTTCGGCCGGCGAGGGAATGGCCCACTTCATCACTCTTGGCGGCGCACCACATATTATCCGCTACAACAGCCGTCTGCCCATCGTGATCCATGTGCCCGACCGTCGCAAAAAGGAGCAACCATGCTTGAACTGAGGCCCACATGCGAGCACTGCAGCAAGGCGCTGCCTCCGGACTCAACGGAAGCGCGCGTCTGCTCCTACGAGTGCACCTTCTGTGCCTATTGCGTTGACGCCGTGCTGGCTAACGTCTGCCCGAATTGCGGCGGCGGATTTGCTCCCAGGCCAATCCGGCCAGCCATGAATTTGAAAGGCGACAATTTCCTCGGCAGGGATCCCGCCAGCACCGAGGTCAGGCACAGGCCGGTTGATCCGGACGCCCACGCGCAGTTCGCGGCGTCGATAAGACCAATACCGCCGGAGAAGCGATAGCCATGATGATGCGAAAGACGCCGCACCCGGCACTCGAACCCGGACTCTTCCGTTGTCGGACGCGGCGCGATGCGGCCCGCGCAACGCGGGCCATGTCCGATGTGCCTCGTTCCATGCGGCTTCAGCTCGTCGACGCATGGGGAGTGAATTCTTTCAGACCACCGACCGAGGAGTAAACCGTCATGTCCCTCGAACTCTGGTTTGCCTTTGTCGTGGCGTCGGCGGTGCTGCTGGTTATACCGGGTCCGACCATCCTGACGGTGATCAGCTACTCACTGGCGCATGGCCGGCGCGCGAATGTCCCGCTGGTGGCCGCCGTGGCGCTCGGCGATGCGACGGCACTCGCGCTTTCGCTGCTGGGTCTGGGCGCAGTCTTGGCAAGCTCGGCGCTCTGGTTCGCCGTGGTCAAGTCGGTGGGCGGCCTGTATCTGATCTATCTGGGCGCCAGGCTTTTGCGCCGCGGCGTTGCGTCCGGTGAATTGGCCGCAGCTGCCACCCCGGGTTCGCGCTGGCGGCTGTTTGCCAATACCTGGCTGGTCACGGCACTGAATCCGAAAGGCATCGTGTTTTTCGTTGCCTTCCTGCCGCAATTCGTCACCCCCGGCGCCGATGTCACGCACCAGCTCTGGCTTCTGGCGATCACGTTCGTGGTCATGGCCATTGTCAACGCGACGCTTTACACCGTGTTCGCGGCAGCTGCACACAGGATGCTGTCCTCGCCGCGGGCGCAGCGTGGCTTCAATCTCGCCGGCGGCTCGCTGTTGACCGGCGCCGGCGTCTGGGCGCTGCTGGCCCGCCGTCCGGCATGACGGCCGCGGTGGGGAATTGCATTAGGACTGCCGTACAATTGCACCGTTGCACCCTTGACCCGTTTCCTGACAGAGGTACCCGATGGCAAAACCCAATTATTCGTTTGAAAAGCGCCAGAGGGATCTGGCCAAGAAGGCCAAGAAAGAGGAAAAGCGCCTGCGCAAGGCAGGCACCCCTGCGAATCCGGACAGTGCGGAAAACCCGGAACCCGCTGCGCCGCAGCCGGAAACCGAAGTAAAGACCCAGCCCTGAGTTTTCCCCGGCCGGCTTCAGCGGCCCAGCCGGTAAACCGCCAGACTGCCGAGGAAATTCGGCTCTTCCGTGACCAGGCGGCCGGCCTCGTCAAGCACCTGGCGCTCGCGAATGACAAGGTTCATTTTCGCGCACAGCGCTTCGAAATCGAGCAGCGTGAAGAAGCGCAGGTTGGGCGTGTCGAACCATTCGTAAGGCAGGTCTTCCGACACCGGCATGCGCCCGGCCATGACCGCCATGCGGTTCTTCCAGTAAGCAAAATTGGGAAAACTGACCACCGCCTCGCGGCCGACGCGCAGCATTTCGCCGAGGATGCGTTCGGTGTGGCGCACGGTTTGCAGGGTGCGCGAGAGCACCACGTGGTTGAATGTCTGGTCGTCGAAGCCGGCCAGGCCCTGTTCCAGGTTGCCCTGGATCACGTTGATGCCGTTGACGATGGCGGCCAGTACTTCGGCGTCTTCGAGTTCGACGCCGTAGCCCTTGGCGCCGCGTTCGTCGATCAGGCGCTTCAACAGCGAGCCGTCGCCGCAGCCGAGGTCGAGCACGCGCTCGCCGGGCTGAACCCATCCGGCGATGAGATCGAAATCGGCGCGTTCTGGAAGCTGGCTCATGGTTCTATCCGCTTCAGGTAGCTGTCGACCACGGCGTGGTAGTGCGGCTCGTCCATGAGGAAGGAGTCGTGGCCGTGGGCGCTGTCGATCTCGGCATAGGCCACTGCCTGCCCGTTATGCACCAGGGCATTGACGATCTCGCGCGAGCGCTCGGGCGAGAAACGCCAGTCGGTGGTGAAGGCGACCACCAGGAACTTCGCCCGGGCGCGCGCCAACGCGCGCGCCAGGTCGTCGTCGAACTCCAGCGCAGGGTCGAAATAATCGAGAGCCTTGGTCATGCGCAAATAGGTGTTGGCGTCGAACACGCCGGCGAACTTGTCGCCCTGGTAGCGCAGGTAGGACTCGATCTCGAATTCGACGTCGAAGCCGTAGCTGCCCGCGCCGACGCGTAACCGCCGGCCGAATTTCTCGGCCATCTGGTTGTCCGAAAGATAAGTGATGTGACCCAGCATGCGCGCCAGGCGCAGGCCGCGCAGCGGGCGCACGCCGTGCTCGTAGA
>CAZYTN010000036.1:0-14260 GCA_964650115.1 uncultured Sulfuritalea sp. | reverse complement strand
TGCTCATGCTGACGCGACTGGTATCGTTGCCGCGTGCCGCCGTCGGCGTACCGGCGCCCGAGGGTACGGCCTGACCCGCAGTCGGCGTCGCGGTGCTGCCCGTGGCGCCGGCCGTGGTGCCGCCGGAGGTCAGCGAACTGCTGGTGACCCGCAGATCGCTGCTGCCCTGGCGCCGGCTTGCCAGGTAATTGATATGGAAGACACGGGTCTTGATCGTGTTCGGTTCGATGAAGATGCGCTTGCCCTGGACGCGATACTCGTAACCGTAAAGCTCGCGGATGGTGTCCAGCGCTTCGATCAAGGTCACGTCCTTGAGGTTCACGGTGAGGCTGCCGCTGACATCCGGTGGCAGCAGCATGCTGTAGCGGGTGCCCGACACCAGCGCCATGAAGACCTGCGTGGCGGGGGCATTGACCACCGAGAGATCGAAGCGAGGCTCTGCCGCCGCCACGTCGAGCGCCGCCTGCGGCGCCAGGGGCGGCATCAGCGACTTGTCGCTAACTTCGGCCGGAGGCGCTTTGCGTTCCGTTGCGGATTTCAGCAGCACATCGTTGATCTGGCCCAGCACATCATTGCCGGCCCGTGGCGGCAAGGCACAGCCGGCCAAAGCCCCCGAGAGCAGCAGCATCCAACGCGCATGGATTGCGTGTCTCATCTTTCCGTGGTTCCCGTGGTGCGCTGCTTGATGGTCGCCGTTTTCCTTACCGGCACTTTTTCGATTGCAGGCGTCACCTTGATGACTTCGCGCCCGCTCTCCCCCTTCAACACTACTTCGCTTTCACTGATCTTTACCACCCGCTTGTCACCGACCTTGCCACCCACTTCCACATACTGGCCATTGATCACGGCAGCAGACTTTCTCCTGCCGTGCCGCAAAATTACCGTCTGCACGCCGCTCTCGACCGGTGCAACGTCAGCCCCACCTGCCTCTGGAATCGACAAAACTCCGGCCGGGCGCGTTGGATCAGGCACTTGAGCAACGGCGAAACCCGCCCCGAGGAACACTGCCAACAGCAATGGGCGCGGAACGAGATGCATCATACAACCAACCAGTTCCTGTCGAGGCTCAAGGTGTAGACGCGCAACACCATGACGCTGCGCGGATACTTCTCCACCGTGAGACCGACGCTGTTCCACATCACGCGCTGCGGCATGCGCTCGAGGTCCGCCAGGTAGTTCAACAGATCATTGTAACTGCCCGCCAGCCTGATCTCGATACCGTGCTGATAGATGCCATCACCCGTTTGCACGGACCGGTCCTTGCCGGAATCCTTTGCCGCCTGCGCATTCGACCCGACCGCCGCGTCGGTCTTGTCGGCTGCCACCGTGGCGCCTACCTGGGTTACCGGCAATGTTTTGAGACCCAGCAGTTCAATGCTGCGGTTCCGCGCCAACAAGCCTTCGAGAAAGGCCTGCATCCGCGCCGGCGGCACCATGCCCGCCTCAAAGCTGGCGAGACGTTCGCTGACTGCGGCCAGCTCCTGCTTCGCCTGTGCCAGACGCCGCCGATTGACGGCATCAGGGTCGGCGTTCTGCGCCTTGAGCGCGACCACCTGAGCCTGCTGCCGGGCAAGCTCGCTGCGCGCCGCAACTTCCGCCCGGGTTGCGTTGCGCGCATTCTGCAGCAGCGGATCGATGCCGAAATTGAAAATCAGAAAACCGCCACCAAACACCAGTGCAGCAGCGGCGATGGCGCGTTCGCGGCGAGTAAGCGCGGCAAACTTGACGGCCCACCGCGTCCATTGCGCGGACAGCGCGCTCATATGCCCGCCCCCCAGCCCCGTTCCACGGCTGGCTTTGCACAGCCAGCCGGCTGCGGCAGCGCGGAGCAGTGCTCCGCGAAACCCTGCCTGCGCCCCCGAGGGCGGGGGTGACGTCGGTTCGGCTGCTGTCGCAACCTCCAGGCTGTTGGCTGGCGCCGGCTTGGGGCGGCCCTGCACACGGCGCTCACGGCTTGGCCTCCTTCACGTCAACCAGCTTGGGCATCAGGACAAAATCGACGGGACGCGGGCCGGAAGTCGGCGCTGGCGGCACGGCGGCGCCCTGCCCCACGGGGCGAACTGCCGGCGGCGGATCGGCGCGAATCATGGTCAGCGCGGCAAAACTGCGCCCCTGAAATACTTTCTCGGCACCCAGGCGGCGTATGTAATCGGGCAAGGCGGCGGGATTCAGCATGCTGCCGCGGATTTCCATGTCGGTACCGCCGGCGCCGATGGTGAAGCCCGTCAGCCACAGTCCTTCCGGCACCTGGCGGGCAAAGCCGCGCAGGTATTCGGCAAAGCCGCCGGTAGTGCCGACGGTGCCGCTTTCCAGCAGCCGGGCAATTTCGCCGCGACGGCGCAGTACGCTTTCGGCGCGCTCCAGTTCGGCGATCACTTGCGGGCTGGGTTTGCGTACCGCGGCGGCCTTGGTTGCGGCGTCAGCTTGTTCCTTCGCCGACTTGAGTTGCGCCTCGGCGGTCGTTGCCGCCTGCTTGCGCGTCGCGGCATCCTGCCAGGCCCAGCCAGCCACCGCCGCCAGCGCGGTGTAGAAAACCGCGGCTGCAATTCCTGCGTTGGCCAAGGTGAGCAGGTCGCGCTGCTTGAGGAAACGCGGGTGATAGAGATTAATCTGCGCGCTCATGCCGCCACCGGTTCGTCGCGCAGCGCCGCGCCCAAGGCGCGCAGGCACTGAAACTGCCGCAGGGGGTCAAGCAAACCCCGCACTGCGCCAAGGTCGAATACGCTGGACACGTCCAGCGACACGATGGGCACTGTCAGGTTTGCGCGCAGATGACTGAGAAAGCTGTCGACCCCGGGAATCGGCGCCACCAGCAGCCGGGCCAGGGGAATTGCGCTGTAGGAGCGATCGAAATTGTCCAGCGAGCGTTGCACGTCCAGGGCAATGCGCTCGAACAGCATGCCGCGCCGCTCGGCATCCGCCGACATCAACTGGCGCGCCGCAATTTCAACATGGCGCACGACGAGCAATTCGCCGTTCCGGGTAAAGGTGAGCAGACCTTCGTCGTCATCAAAAATCAGGGTCGCCAGGCCGCGCCCGCTTTCTTCGAACAAGGCCGCCAGATTGCGTTGCGAGATTTCGGGCAGATCGATGGCCGTCAGCGGCACCCGTGCGGCCTGAAATGCCTGCACCAGGGGCGCGATGGCCGACTCTGGCGAAAATGCCGCAAAAACCTGCGACGCCCGGCCATCGGAAGGAATGGGCAGCAGGTCCACGGCCGCCGAATCGACCGGAAAGTCGATCTGGTCCTTCAGCTTCCAGCGCACAATTTCGCGTGCCTCCTCGGGCGCGCCAGCGACAGCATCGGTCTGGATCAACTGGTACTTGCCGTGAGTGAGCAGCGCCGTGCAGCGATAGCGGTCGAGGCGCATCGGCTTCTTCAAGGCAGTCAGCGTCGCCGCCGCGTCGGCACCCTTCTCGACCGAATCGGCCAGCAGCACGCGGGGCTTGCCGCCCGGCTCGCGGCGCACATGGACCAGGTCGACACGGCTTTCCCTCATCACGACGGACAACCAGCCTCGTTCGGTTTTCGGTTTGGAAAAGTTAAGCACTAGGCGCATCGATACCCATTTTTTCTCCGACTATACTAACGCGGAGAGCCCGGACATGCGCGGATTTCAAGGAGGAAGGGCCTGCAATTGAACTGTTCCACGGCAGGGAAATCGGGATGGTTTGCCCAAGCCGGGACTGATCAGCCACCGGCGGCCCTCAACGGAGCAACCCCGCGATCGCCGTAACGCCAGCGCCAGCAAGGTGTGTCCCGTCGGGAACTTTTTGCCGCGGCTGACTTCAGTAACGTTCGCGCAGGTAGATGTAGGGAGCCTTCGAGGCGCCCAGTTTGACGCGGGCGGACGGAGCCCGATCATAGTTGCTGCCGCACCAGTTGCCAAGCAGGTAGCCGAGGCTGGCCGCCGTGCCGCCGCCGAAAGTTCCCGTCGCGCAGCTGTTGGGACTGACGATACCGGTACCGAGGTTGAGCACCACATCGAAGGTGCCGGTCGCCACCGGGTTGGGTTTGGCCAGCACGATGGTGCCGCTGCCGCCGGCCAGGGTTATGTTGCTCCCCGGGCGGTGATCGGTGGGTGCCACGCCCATGTTGGTGGCGCTGACGGCGGTGCCGGTCGGCGGCGCGAGGTAGTTGCCGAGCGCTATCGAACTGGTGGGCACGACGGTGCAAGCGTCATCTGCATTGAGGGTCCAGGTTGTTGCGTTGAAATATTCCGCCCGCACGGGCAGGCGGATGTCGAGCAGTTCCGAACCCAGCGCATTCCTTGTCGTCAGGCGCCCAAAGCGGATTTTGCTGCTGCCGACCAGCCCGCGGTCGCTGGTGTCGGCCGGGACGGTCGTATCGAGGTTGTAACTGCTCAACTTGACGCCGTCAGCGTCCACCGGATCGATCCCGAGATTGAAGGACTCAAACGGACCATCGGGTGCTGCCGCACGGGTGAGCATCAGGTCTGCCGTAACCGATACGTCGCCGCTTGCCCAGGTTCCGCTGGAAGCGCCGAGCGTCAGATTGCCGGTGAGCGCGGTTGCCGTCAGCGGCGGCGTCGCATCCGCCAGGTCAACGGCGCCAAAGCCGAGGTTGGCGATGGTGGCGGCGTCAAACGCGGCAAAGCCGGCGGTGGGGTCGTAATTCCTGGTGATTGCCGGCGTTCCGGCGCCATTTCTGGCGGTCAGGGTAAACGTGACGCGGAGCTGCTCCCCGGCATAGGTAAAGGTCGAGGCCGGCGCACAGGACGCCACGCGACGATTGGTCAATGTTCCCGTCGTCAGCAGAAAATCCTTGGGGTAGAAGCGCCCGAAGTAGCCGCTGTTCGCGATGATGCCGAATTTGCAGCCGTATTTGCCGCTGGCAAGCGTATTGGAAAAATTGGCGGTGCAGTCGCTGGCACCGTCGACGGCGGTAAATGTATCGTCGTAGACGCCACGCGCGGATGTGGCGTCGGACGCCGGATCGTAGCCAAGAAAGCGGAAATTGCCCACCTCGCTGTAGGTGAACGCACTGGTCCCGGTCGAGGTTCCCGATACCGCCACCGGAAACGAGCCGGACACGCTGCCATTCTGTATTGCGCCGGCATGCGCCTGGACGGCGCTGTTGTCGATCCCGGGTGTGCCGGTGTAACCGCTGAGCCCCGCCGCCGCGATCAGGGTGAAGGTGTCGGAACCGGCAATCTTGCTCGGTGTTCCGCTGGTCCCGGCATTATTCATGTCTAGCGGCGCGCCGCCGACGACACTGGTGAAACTGGTGGGCCGGATAGCGAAGTTATCGCCGGAACAGCCGATCAGGGTCGCCGTGCCGGTGGCCGGAGAACTCACCCGGACGCGGACGTTGGGCCAGGCATTGCTTTCCGTAATCGAAACATTCTGTTTGCGTCCCGCATCGGCCGCCAGAAACTGGGGCGTGGTGCCGAGCGTCTGGATCACCCCCCAGCCGGCATTGCAGCCATTGGCATCGGGCGCCCCGCCGCTGCTGGAATCCAGCAGTTCCACTTTGACCGCGCCCTTGAATGTGGTGTCCACCGCCGTGCGCGCCGCATTCAAGGCGACGAGATCGATGCTCAAGGCCGTGCCGGCGAGCTTGGTAAAGATTTTTCCGGTGATCGCGTGCCCCGCCACGGCCCCCGAGACGGCGATATTTTCCACGGCGTTGAAACTGCCGGTGCCTGCGCCGCGCGCCGCCTCGCCCACCGCAAAATCCTTCTGCGTGGCCGCAAGCAGCGTCAGTCCGGTTAGCTCGGTGCTGGTGGCGGTAAGCGTTCCGGTCGTGGGAGTCGCCCAGGCGCCGCCGCTGTAATTTCTGCCGCTGAACAGGGTCGCGGGGGCCGTATCCGTGTCGAGATCGCTTGCATCAAAATTGAACACGGCATCGAAGGCGGCCTGGGCAACCGTGCTGGTCAAGCTCCAGGAACGGTTCGCCGTCAGGCTGGGGTCGAGGCCGGAGGTGGCGATGCTGGCATGATCGCCGTCGGTGGTTTTTGCGGTGATATTGCCGGCAGTAGCTGCCGTGAAGGTGGCGGTTATCGGCGCGTAAACGCTGGCTCCACCGACCTCGAAAGTGCAGACCGATCCGGCCGCCGGAATTCTTTTCTGCAGGTTGCCGCTCACCCAGCCATTGGTGCGGGTCACGCTGGGAGCGGCGCAAAGCGTGGCAGTGACAACAAGCGTGTTGGCGCCGGTGCTGACAACTCCGCTGGTCAGCGTCAGCAGCGTATTAACCGTGGCGTTGGCGCCAAGCGTGACGCCGTTCGCGCTAGCCACGACGAAATTGCTGAAGGCCAGGGCCGTACCTGACAAGGTCTGCGCTCCCGCCGTAAGCTTGTTGCTTGTCACCGTACCGGTGGTGGTTGTACGGGTGAACGTACCGTTCATTGTCGCAGTCGCCCCGCGCAGGTTCAGATTCCCGGCAGCCGTGTGGACGAATACCCCGTCGTTGAGAAAATCCCCATTCGCATTGATGGTCCCCGTAGTGCTGGTGGTGATCGTTCCATTGACCGTGGCTCCCGCATTGTTGGTCAGCGTGCCGCCAACGGTGATGGTGCCGGTGCCGGTGAGCCTTATGGTGTCGGCAATGGTGTTGGCACCCGTGCTGCCGTTGACCAGGTTGCCTGCGATGCTGAGCAGGCCGGTGGAGATCGACGTATCGGCAAGCACCGTCGCATTGCTGTTGGTAAAAGTTGCAGCGGCATCGCTGACGGTGAAGGTGCCCGCGCCGACGGTGACGGCGCCGCCGTTGGTCACGCCGGCGGCACCGTTCACCACGATATCTCCCGCAGCGGCGGTAATCGACGCGTTGGCGGTGCCGGCTACCGTGGCGGCCAGATTCAGGTTGCCGGCGATCGTGATCGTGCCGGTACTGGTGGTGAGCAGCGCATCCCGCGTCGCGTTTCCCCCGCTACCACCGGTGATCGTCACATCGCCGCCGACGTTGAAGTTTCCGGTCGAAGTTACGGACGCCGTGGCGGATGTGGTATTCGAGGTATTGCTGCCATTGAGCAGGACACTGCCGGCGACGGCAATCGTTCCGGTACTCACGGTCGCCAGGGCATTGGCGTTGGCGGCGCTTCCCGCATTCACGGTAAGGTCGCCGGCAATGCTGATCGCGGGCCCGGCACCGGTCGTGGCCGTAAGTTGCGCTGCGGATCGCACTGGGCCGCCGTTCAGAATCACGTTCCGGCCGACGGTGATTGTTCCCGTGGTGACGGTAACCCGACTGATATTGCCGGCACCGCCGCCGGCGCTGCCGCCATTGATTATCAGGTCGCGCCCGATATCAAGCGCACGGGCCACAACAGCGATCTGCTTGATGACGGCCGCGGTCGGCGCGTTAATGGTGACGTCGTTGGTGACGGTGAGCTTGTTGCCGGCCACCGCGGCATAGGCGATGCCCGAGGCATTGCCACCGCCATTGACGGTAACCGACAAAGCCACCGCACCGGCGATATTCACGGTTACCGTCGTGTTATCGATGATGGTTACGGCGTCGGTCGCAAGCGGTACGCGGTTGGCGACGGGAACGGTGCAATTCCAGTTTGCGGCGTTATTCCAGACCCCTGTGGCAATGTTGGTGCAGGTTTGCGCGCTTGCGCCCATGGCAAGGCCAAGCAGCAGCAGTCCCGTCAGCAAATGAGCGTAAAAAGAAGAGAGAAAGGAGAGAATGGAGAGAAAGGGGCCAGGCTCGAATTTCATACGGCTGATGCGTCCAGGAGGTTAAAAGTCGGCGCTGGCGCGACGGCGACCGGAATGACCGGTTGCAATCCGGCCGCCTTGGAGTTGTCGATAAATCGCCGCAGGTTGTCCGACACCATGGCCAACACCACATTCACGTCCATCGGCACCCGCTGGTAACCATGCAGGGCCACGGCAAGCCCGCCGACCAGGACAAAATCAACAACTCCGCCATCGGTCATTCCCTTGCTCAGGTCGAACATTCCCATGGCCGAATGTTACCTCTTGCTCAGGTCAAGAGTCGGCGCTGGCGGCACGGCGACGGGCGGCCTCCGTAAAGCGCCGGCTGCATCAGAAAGCGATCTCAAGCCGGCGCTCGATGTAGAAGCCGGCGGGCGACGTGTTGGGGCATTTCGGCTCGGCGGCATTGGGCTGGGTGCAGGCGGTGGATCTGATGCTGTATATGACCGGCCCGCCGAATCCGCCGGGGTCAGGCGTCGCCGTGCAGGCGACGGTCACGGTGAAGGCGGAAAGCGTGCTCGCCGTCGGCGAGAAGGATGTGGCGCCGACGCAGGAACTCGCCTGCAACTGGCGATGCAGCCCCCACTCAATCCCCGCCCGCGCCGCCTGGTATGCCCGCACGCCTTGCACGTCGAGCGCCGAGCCGATCTGCTGGTTGGTGGAAATGTTCACGATGAACGCCCCCAGCGCCGCCAGTACGACGAGGATGAAGATGGCAGAGACGATGGCAAAACCGCGCAGGCGCTTCATGGCGCGTTATCCACGTGGATTTGCTGGAACAGGCTCACGCTTTCACCGCTGGGCGTGTCCGTCAGTATAAGTTTGAGATAGAGCAGCCCATTGCGGCCGGTGGCGCTGGCCTGGTACTCGACATCGCAGGTGGCTTTGGGCTCGGCGGTGGCGGAACCCGCCAGCGGTGCGGAAGTCGTGCAGGTGGTGGTGGTCGTGAAGTCGCAGCCCGACAAGCGGGTCAGGGCGCCACCGACGCAACCATAGCGGACCACCTTGTCGTTCTGGCCGACAACCTGGAAGCGCGAATCGGGTGAAGGCAGTGGCGGGGACTGGAAGGCGAAGGGATTGGCGTCGAGGGTGAGGACATTGCCGGCGACGCCGCTGACCTTGGCGATGTTGCAGCCGGGGCTGGCGGGCGTGGCGTCGCATTGGGCCGTGTCGCGCAGGTAGGCGTTGGCCGGATCGTAGCCGGCGCCGAGGTTATAGACCACGATGTAATCGTTGACTGCAATTGCGGGGTTGGCCGGCATGGCGCCCAGCACGTCGAAGCTAACATCGGCGGTGTCGGTGAAGCTGAAGAAGTTGCCGCCGGTGGAGCCATCGGCCGGATCGCGATAGCGCCCGCCCGCTTTGGTCATGATGAACTCGACATAGCACGTCGTGCCCGAGGCACACGTCGTCACCGTGGCGTTGCTGCTGTCCTTCAGGCGCAGGCTGTTGGGCAGCGCCAGCCGAACATCGCGCGTAATCCGGCGCAGGGCGACATCGGCGGCATCGGTGAGTTCGGCCCGGCGCACGGAGTCGGCATAGCCCTCGACCGGCTTGGCAATGAAGATGGCGACCGCGCCGGCGAGGATGCCGGTGATGACGATGACCATGATCATCTCGATCAGGGTGAATCCGGCGCTGTGCCGGCGAGGTCGGCGGCTCATGGCAGCATGTTCGGCGAGTGGCGGGTGCGGTAGCCTTCCAGCACGATGCTGTCGGAACCGTGGGTGACGGTGACCGTGATCAGCAGGGATTCCGTGGCCGCAATACCGTTGAGTGCGCTCTGGGCAACTGCAATCGAGGCGGTGTAACCCGCCGGCAGCGCGGTTCCCGTGATTCCGGTCGCAGGCGAAACGCCGTTGTAGTCGCTCACGTTGTCGAGCGGAGACGTGGCGCTGAGGCGGGCGTCGGTGTTGCCGGACACGGTTTCTGTCCCGAGCCCTTCCACGGCGTCCCAACATTGCAACGGATCGGTCGCTGTTGCATCGAGGGTGGCGCTGGTTGCCGTTGCGGCCGAACGATCATCCGGATCGCACCAGGTAAATGGCTGGAGCATCACTTCTTCCAATACCGCCTCGGCAATCGCCAGCATCTGTTTCCTGATCATCGGGTCGGCGCTGGATTTGGCGGTGACGTTAAGCACCGTCAGCACACCGGCCAAAGCCGCGCTGACGATGACGATGAACATGATCAGCTCGATGATGGTGAAGCCGTGCTGGCGGCGACTAGTGCACATAGCCGGTTTCCGCTTCGACGGTGATGGGACCGCCACCGCTCACTGTATAGGTTCCGGCCCCCAGCGTTGTCCGGCCTAGCGGATCAAACTGGAGGGTCGCTGCCGGTGTCAGGGTGATGCTGCCTGGATTGCAAATCTTGTTCGTCACGCCGGCACCACATGCCCCGTCGGCAGTGGGCAAGGCAAGCTCTCTTGTATAGGGGCAAGTAGTGGTGTGGCCCGGGTCTTCGGGGTCAAGGCTTTCGATGGTGAGCGTGACGTCGTTACTGCCATCGATGACGGCGCAGACATACCGCCGTTGCGCCACCGCCGACTTTCTGGCGTATTCGAGTGTCGCCTTGACCTTGTCGCGATAGCCGATCTCGTCAAAGCCCTGCAGCAGGTCGAAGCGCGGCAGCACCACCGCGGCCAGGATGCCGATGAGCAACATGACGGTCACCAGTTCGATCAGGGTGAAGCCCGACTGGCAGCGCTGCGAACGAAATGTCGGTTTGATCATTGGGACAGTCTATCAAGGGCGGTCGAAAGCGGAGACAAACAACAGTTTCATTGTACGCATTACGCCCGCGCCCACTTCACTGCCCGCTACGATCATCGGTCCACGGTCAGAAATCCCCGTTATTTCCTCTGACTCGCCTGCCAGAGAGGCGCAATTTCAGGGTATGCCAGAGCAGCTTTGGCCAACTCATCGATGGTCGTGTCGCGCTTCGATGGGTAGGCGCGCAGGACGTCGAGCGCAAGCTTTTCAGCCTCTGGCACTCTCCCTGCAATCGCCAGTTGCATGGCGCAGCGTGTCACCAGCGAACGAACGGGGGCGAACCGGATGCCGCGTTCGCACAGCCTTGCGCGATCATTCGCCTGCTGGCGACTCGGCTCGGCCATGGTGGCAAATGCCAGCATGGCCCAAGGCGACAGCAGGGATTCATGGTGCAACTGAAGCAGTCGATCCATCGAAATTCGCCAGGCAAGCTCGCGATCGGAATGCGCGGACAGTGGTTGGTAGGTTATTGCCTCGATTTTCGAATAGTCGGAGCGCAGATTGCCCAGTATCACAGCGAATGCCAGCGCGACCAGAAGCAGATAGGCGGTGATTCGCCGGCCCGCCAGGGTGATGCCTCTTGTGCTGTCGGTCGCCCCCAACAGCAAGGCGATCGGCCCCAGAAAATAGCTGTACCACAGCGGGTATTCGAGCAGCGAATGCACCGCGCCCATACCCAGCACCGAGGCGCACCATGCATGTGCCAGCGTCCACTGCTGGCGGAAAAACCGCCCGGCCCAAAAAGCCAGCAGCAACATCACCGCCAGTGCCGCCGGCGCTCCAAACTCCGCCAGCAACTGGAAAACAAGATTGTGGGCGTGCTCGGCCACTACGAACGGCTCGCCGCCAGCGTGACTGGACGCAGCAACGAAACTGGCCCAGATATAGTTGCCCACCCCCTGGCCTAGCCAGGGATGTTCGGCAAAGGCCGCCCAGGCCGTACTCATGATCGCCAGACGGATGCTGGAGCCGGAGACCTGGTCGAAGAGGCGGTCGCCCGACATGGCGGCGCCGCTGGTCTCTCCCGTGATGCCGAGCCACGTCCAGAACTCCGGAATCCACGGTGACACCCAGGCAGCGAGAAAGTTGAGGCCGACAAGCGCCGGAAGCAAGACAAATGCATCGGCCATCAGCTTTGACGCCGGACCATCCGCTTCCCGACGCCTTGCCCAGGCTACCGCGGCAAGCAACACCAACGCGTAGATAAACACGCTGCGCGAACCGCTCAGAACGCTGCCGAACCCGATCGACAGAATCAGGAGCCAGAGCAGTCCGCGCGACAGGCGATCTCGTCCACGCAGGTAGAACGCCGACGCAATGCCCAGCCAGGAGAAATGCGCATGGTGATTGCACTGGGCGAGATTGCCGCAATTACCTCCGACAGGAAATATCCATGGCACCCGGTTGGCAACACCCAGCCACTGCGCCATGGCCGCTGCCATGCCCACCATTGCGCCGAGCACGAAAGCCAGCGCAAGAACATCTGCGAGGCGGGCCAGGCCGATGGTTTCGGCGAGGTGTCGTCCCAAAACCAGCAGCAGGCCCGCCCATAGCAGATAAACCGCATACAACAGCCCTATCTGAGGAAAAGCCAGTCGACCGAAAGCTAACTGAAGAAGCAGGATCGTCAGCAACAGCGCGGGAATGATCAGCAGCGGCGAAAGCCGCAACCTATCCCGTGCGGCGAACAGCCCTGTGACTGTCGCTGCCAAACCTAGCGCACTCGCCCACCATTCGTTCCAGAAAGTGCTGATCGGGTGTGTATGGAACGGCAAAAGAAAAGGCCCGCTCACCATCAAGGCAAGCAGGCCGAGGCAGATCCTTGTCGCTAAGTTTTGCGTGAGATCGATTCTGTCTCTAAACCATTACGGAGTAGAACACGGAGCACCGCTAGTCTCTGCTGTAAAAGCTACGGTGCCAGCGCCGCTAATTGTGCCTGTCTCAGTCAGTTTAGCCCGTGCGGCGGCAAGAGTAGTTAATGCTACGGCGCCAGACGTGCCAGACTTTACCGCCGCGTAATTAATTGCACAGGCGCTATTCAGAGCTCCTTTAAATCCATCGAGGGCGGCCGTCTCTGCTTCTGATGACAGATCCACGAACTTCGGCAATGCCGTCGCCGCAAGAATTCCGAGAATCACGATTACCACAATCAGCTCGATCAGCGTAAAGCCTTTCTGTTTCATTGCTGTCTCCTTAAATATATTTGACCAAACGCCGCGCAGCGCAAATGTCAGCAGCCCGAGGTTACCACCGAAATCACCGGCGCGACGATCGCGGTGCCGCTAAGTGTCGCCTCCTGGTAGGTAATCCGGCAATTGGGAATCGTGCCGCCGGCCACGTCGTAAGTCCGTTGCGTACCCAGGCCGCCGGGCGTCAATCCATCCGCCGCCGGCGTCAGGGCCGCGGCGGCTTCGATACCGGCCGCCGTCGCAGCGGGGTGGCGATTAACGATATCCACCATGGTGCCATCCATATTCACCTTGGGCGGTACCGAAGCACAGTTGACCACGGTGGAGCTGGGCGCCGTGCCGGCGAGATCCAGTTCGCAGCGCGAACGGGCCAGAGCCACCGCGGAACGGATCGAGCCATAAATCGCGTTGGTCTTGGCCACCCGCGCATCGCGCTGGGCATCGATGAGCCGCGGCAAGGCCACCGAAGCAAGAATGCCGATGATGGTAATCACGATCACCAGTTCGATAAGCGTAAAGCCACTCGCCTGTTTCGACATGCGGCCCGATTTCATGGTCATGGCAAATTTCCGTTCATTGACGGGTGAAAAGTAACAGGGTGGCGGGAAAGCATTTACTTGATTACCAATGTCAGTCAGGCTCAGTTTAGCCCTATCAGGCTGGCGCCCACCGTTCTTCCGGACGAATCGAAACGGGCAACGTAGCGCCAGCGCAACTCCCTGGCGTCGGCGAAGGCCTCCGGCAGTCGGGGAACATAGCTGAGTTCGCGGCCAATCGGATCATAGGCCCATTGCCCCGATGCCTCGGCGATTCGCCCATCACTGAACCCGCGCGGCCGATGTCCGAGAAAATCAACCGGGCTGGCCTCTGCCACCTCGATGATGCGGAATTCCTCGCCGCGCATGATGCGCTCGCCGATCGCCAGCTGGATGCCGACGCGAATATTGCGTATCGTCAGATCGACCTCGATGCGCTCCGCCTCGGCCTGAATGGCGTTCAGACGCACCAGCATGGCCAAAGCGAGGACGCCGAAGATCGCTACGGTGACGGCAAACTCGAACTTGCTGGCGCCGCGCTGACGATTCACCTCACTTCCTTACTACCTTGCCCAGATCCCAAAGAGGCAGGAAGATGCCGAGCGCGAGAATCAGGACCATGATGCCCAGCGCAATGATGAGGATCGGCTCGATCTGCTGCGCCAGGGTCTTCAGTTCGTACTCGACTTCGCTCTGATACATGTCGGCGACTTCCTTCATCATGTCATCCAGCGCGCCCGATTCTTCGCCCACGGCAATCATCTGCAGCACCACGGGAGTAAACACGTCGGCAGAAATCGAAGTGCGCAGAATGCTCTCGCCACGCTCGACGCCGTCGCGCATTTTTTCCACCTTGTCCGCGATGTAGGCGTTATCCACGGTTTCCGCGACGTTGGTCAGGGCCTGGATGATGGGTACGCCGCTGCGTGAAGCCAGGGCAAAGCTGGCCGCAAAGCGGGCCAGAGTGGCCTTGCGCACGATTTTTCCGGCGATCGGGATCTTGAGCTTGAAACGATCCCAGAGGTAGCGGCCGCGCTGGGTCTTGCGCCAGGCATTGAAGCCAAGGACGGTG
>CAZYTN010000035.1:0-14369 GCA_964650115.1 uncultured Sulfuritalea sp. | reverse complement strand
GCCATCTGCAGGCCGAGGCCGCGCGAGCCGCCGGTGACGATGGCGACCTTGCCGGTCAGATCGAAAAGCTGCTTGACGCTCATGATGCCTCCTGAAGGGGCCAAATGCGGCCCCCTGTGGGGGCAGCGAACGAAGTGAGCGTGGGGGCCATATTTGTTCCTTTCAGTTCATAAACCACAAAGCCACAGCAGCTGCCGCGATTATTCGGCTGCGGGATGCACCAGCGGGGCATCTGCCGCCGCCAGCATGGCAGCACGGCTGGCCGGGCTTTCCAGGCTGACGCGACCGAGTTTGCCGCCGCGGTAATCGGTGAGCAGAATCATCCCCGCCTTTTCCAGGTCGAGTTCGCCGCCGCGGCGGCCCTTGACGATGCAGCCGCGCTTCCTGGCCACGGCCTCGACCACGCCCACGCCGTCCATGCCGGCGATGGCCAGGCCGTAGCGTTCGGCGAGCAGTGCCGGATAGCGTTGCAGCAGCAGCCCGGCGAGGAATATCGCCACTTCGGAATCGATCACGGCATTGCGGCCGATGGCATGGCTGGCGGCGAGCATGAAGCCGTCGCTGTCATGCTTGATCTTCGGCCACATCAGGCCCGGCGTGTCGGTGATGCTCATGGTCGGACCGAGGTCGATGCACATCTGCGATTTGGTCACCGCCGGCTCGTCGCCGACGGCCGCGACGCGGCGCTTGAGCAGCGCGTTCATCAGGGTCGATTTGCCGACGTTGGGAATGCCCATGATCAGCATGCGCAGCGGCTTGATGCCGTCGTTGCGGTGCGGCGCCAAGCCCTTGCACAGGGCGGGCACGCGCGCCGCCTCGCCCGGTTTCTTGCTCGATATCGCCACCGCCTTGACGCCGGGCTGGCTGTTGTAATAGTCGATCCAGGCCTGGGTCACCGCCGGGTCGGCCAGGTCGGACTTGTTCAAGAGCTTGAGGCAGGGGCGCTGGCGGTGCAGGCGCAACTCGCGGATCATCGGGTTGCTGCTCGCCTCCGGCAGGCGTGCGTCGCAGACCTCTATCACCACGTCGGTCAGCGCCATGGTCTCGGCCGCTTTTTTGCGGGCCGAAGTCATGTGGCCGGGGAACCACTGTATTGTCATTGGCGCATTGCTTTCAGGAACATCAGGCGGTGGACGACGGGGCAAGAATGTTGATTTCCTCATCCGCGAGGCGCACAAGCTGACCTGCCCGCAACTTGCGGCGGGTGCGGGTTTCGATTTCGCCATCCACTGCTACGGCGCCCGCCGCGATCAGCGCTTTGGCCGCGCCACCCGACGGCGCCAGGCCCAGCAGTTTGAGGAGGACGTTGAGTTCGATGAACTCGCCCTGGAGCTGAAAACGGTGAATGGCCAAGAAGTCCTCCGCAGGAGCCGCAGATTATAGTCGTGCGCGTCACTCTGCCACGCCAAATCAAGAGCCGGCGCCGCTTGGTTGGCCAGACGGGCCGCGGGTCCGGGGGTATACGGCTTCCCGGCATGCTCCAGCCTGGGTTCAGCTTGTCAATGCCGCGTCAATCGCGGCGGGAGCCTGGCGCACCTCAATCGGGAGCGCCATCGAGCGCGCTGCGGACCTTGCGAGCGAGTTCTTCTATGCGATAGGGCTTGCTGATCAAGCGGACTTCCGTGTTGAGTGCATCGAGTTGCTGTATGGCGTTACCGGTATAGCCCGAGGTGTAGAGGACGCGAATGTTGCGCCCCAGGCGGGCGGCTTCGCGGGCCAGTTCCGGCCCAGTCGCGCCCGGCAGCACGACGTCGGTAAACAGCAGGGCGATCGTCGGCTCCTGGCGCAACAGGTCCAGCGCGGCCATGCCGTCGCCTGCGTGCAGGACGCGGTAGCCCAGCCCGCTGAGCAGGCGACAGACCAGGGCGCGGACATCTTCCTCGTCTTCCACCACCAGGATCGTTTCGCAGCCGGTCGGTTGCGGTGGCGTTGCGGTTGCGGCCACCGGCAATTCCTCCGCAAGTCCATTGGCGGTCGGCAGGTAGATCTTTACCGTCGTGCCATGGCCGACTTCGCTGTAGATCTTCAGGTGTCCGCCGGATTGCTTGACGAAGCCATATACCATGGCAAGGCCCAGCCCGCTGCCTTTACCGGTGTCCTTGGTGGTGAAGAAGGGTTCGAAGGCGCGGTGGCGGACTTCCGGCGGCATGCCGATGCCGCTGTCGGAGACCGCAATCATCACATAGCGACCGGGCTTGACGTCGGCCTCGAGCGAAGCGTAGTGCTCGTCGAGATAGGCCGGTGCCGCCTCGATGGTCAGGGTACCTCCCTGCGGCATGGCATCGCGGGCATTGACAGCGAGATTCAGCAGCGCCGTCTCCAGTTGTCCAGGATCGGCCATGGCCGGTTCCAGAGTCGGGCTGGTGGCGACCACCACATGGATCTGCTCGCCGAGAGTGCGCTCCAGCATGCCGGCCATGCCGACGATCAGGCCATTGACCGCCACCGCCGTCGGGGCCAGCCGTTGGCGGCGCGAGAAGGCTAGCAGGGTGCGGTTCAGTTCGGCGCCGCGCCGCGCTGCTTTGGCGGCAGCCTGAATCAGTTCGGTGGCGATGGGATCTTCGCTCAGATCGCCGGCCAGAATCTGCAGATTGCCAAGCACCACGGTGAGCAGGTTGTTGAAATCGTGCGCCACACCGCCGGTCAACTGGCCCACCGCTTCCATTTTCTGCGCCTGATGCAAAGCCTGTTCGGCCTGGCGCTGCTCGGTGACGTCGGTCAGCATGGCCATGCAGCCGTCGACGCGATCCGGAGATTCGAAATGCGGGGCATAGCGCACCGACCAACGCCGCATTTCGCCCCTGGCGTTCGTTTGCTCATGTTCGTAGCGCATCGGCTTGCCGGAAAGAGCGGCCTCTATCTTGTCGCGGATCTCGGCATAAACCGTCTCGCCGATGACTTCGCGGACGCGGTGGCCGTCGATCTGCCCGGTCGGAAGGCCGAGACAGTCGGCGAAGTTCCGGTTGTGGTAACGGTAGGTCTGGTTGGCGTCGATGTAAGCCATCCCGGCCGGCATGTTGTCGGTAATCAGGCGCAGCTTGGCTTCGTTGACCCGCAGCGCCAGTTCGGCCTGCCGTCGCTCGGCAACTTCCAGCTGCAGGGCCTGGTTGGCTTGCTCCAGTTCACTGGTGCGTTCGCGCACCCGCAGCTCGAGGTCGTCATGTGCGGCGCGCAGCTCCTGGCGCGCGCGGTGACGCTCGGAAACGTCGCGAATCGACGCCGAGACCAGCACGCCGGCCGCCGTATGCAGGGGGCTCAGGCTGATCTCGACCGGAATCTCGCTGCCATCCTTGCGGCGGGCCGTGAGGTCGATGCCGGTGCCCATCGGGCGTACCGCCGGTGTTGCCAGGAAGCTATTGCGCTGCTCCAGGTGGTGCCCATGCAGCCGCGCGGGAAGCAGAATCTCGACGGCCTGGCCGAGGAGTTCGCCGCGGTGGTAGCCGAAGAGCATTTCGGTTTGTTGATTGACCAGCACGATGCTGCCGGTCCGGTCCACCACCACGACGGCATCCGGGGCCGACTCGACCAGCCCGCGGAACTGCTGTTCGGCCGCCCGCGCTTGCGCGAGTTCCGCGCGCAAGCGGTCAAGGGCGTCGGTGTCACTATGCACAAGCGGCTGGTTCATGGCTTTTCCAATTCCCGGGTAAACGCGTCGACCACGTTTTGAAACATGATGCGATTGGCGTCGTTCATTTCGCATAGCAGCCGGTGGGCATCGAGCACGGTCTGCGCCATATCGGTCTCCGAGGGATTGCCGGCCGGCAGCGCCTGGCCGGGCTGTAAATCCGGAACCTGGCGGCACATGACAAAAGCATCATCGAGGCAGATGCTGTTGAGCACGGCGTTGATATCGGGCTGCGAAGAGAACAGCAGAGGCCTGACGCCGTCGCGCCGGCGCACGAAGCGGGCGATCCTGGCCAGCAGCCCGAGGCCGGTGCTGTCGATGGATTCCGCCGTCGTCAGGTCCACCACAATGCTGCTGAATTCGCCACGGGCGAACAGCCCGTCGAGGAAGCGATCCAGCGCGTTGGCCTGCGTATAGCGAACGGCTCCGTGAAAACGGATCACCGTGGTTCCGTCCCGCGACGCGTGGGAGATCGTTCCGTCAGCCATCAGTGCGCCAGCCTTCTCAAGCATAGAACGCTGATGTCGTCGGGCGGCGCTTGACCCTGATCGAGCTTGAGCGACAGGGCCAGCGAGGCGGCATCCCGTTCAGTGCCCTGCGCCAGCGAGGAAAGGAATTCCTGTTTTTCCGGTAGCCCGGCCTGTGGCAGGATTTCGAGGATGCCGTCGGAAAACAGCGAAATGCCGAATACGCGGGGGATTGCCAGCGTCTGGGTATGGTATTCGGCGTCCTCGAGCAATCCGACCGGGGGACTTCTGCCGCCGATCGAGCGGGTTTGCTCGCCGTCGAACAGAATGGGAAAGGGGAACTGGCCGCCGTTGGCAAAATCAAGCCGCGCAGTCGACCAATTCAGGACCCCGTAAAACATGGTGAGGTACTTGCCGTGGCGGCCGGACAGGATGTCGCGATTCAAGCCGGCGAGCACGGCCGCGGGATCGAGGATGCTGCGATCGCCGTGTTGACGGTTGCGCTCGACGTAGCGGCCCATGTAGCTCTTCAGCAGAACCGTGATGAAGGCCGAGGAGACGCCGTGACCGGAGACATCGGCCATGTAGAAGCCGAAGTGGTCCTCGTCGATGTCGAAGTAGTCCACGAAGTCGCCACTGAGGATCGCCGAAGTCAGCAGGTGCCGACTGCACTCGTAGGCATCGCTGCGGTTGCCGAATACCACGCGTTCTTCCGGCAGCAGCCGAAACTGGATATTGCGCCCGGCTGTCTCGTCCTCGCGCAATTTGTGCAGGCTCTGTTCAAGCTGCGCATTGACCACTTCGAGGTGTTCGCGGTAGCCACGATTTTCCGCCCGCAGGCGGGCCCGTTCAAGCGCATTGCCCACCGCGTGGTCAAGCACGGCAAGATCCTCGATCGGTTTGGTGACATAGTCCCAGGCGCCGAGCTTGAGGGCCTGAATGGCATCGCCGAGTCCGCCCATGCCGGAAACGACGATGACCGGCATCTCGGGAAATTCCCGCGTGAGCACCGCCAGGACTTCGAGGCCATCCATTCCCGGCATGCGCAGGTCGCACAGGACGAGGGCCGGCTTGAGGCTGCGGCAGGTGGCGATTCCGCTGTGACCCTCATTTTCGGTGACGACTGCGTAGCCGAGGCGCTTCAGGTAGAGCGCAAATACGTCCCGGACCATTTCCTCGTCATCGATGATGAGTATATTTGTTGCCACAATTCTCTCTGCAGATCGCGCGAAATCGGGAGCCGAATGGCCGGACAATCGGGAAGCCGCGCGTCTGTCGAATCGAGGGAAAGAGAACTCGGGTGCCGCCAACGCGGGAAGCCAAGGCCATGCAGCGGTCGGTCCGGGCAGCAGGCGTGGTGTCGATGCTGTCGGATTCGAGCCGCGAGCCGGCGCGTGCCCTGACGGATTTCGAGCGGGCGGTCGAGGCCTCAAGGGAAAGCAATAGGGGAAGGTTCAGGGTTTCCAAGGTTTCCTCCTTGGGGATTTTGGTGACGGTACTCACCGCAAACAAAGCATCCTATAGCTTACTAAAATAGTCAACTATTGTTGCTGTCATGTTGGGAGTTAATGAATTGTCCGGTTCTGTAGCACGACAACTGTCCGGTTGTCATAGCGAAGCTCATCCCGCTTTGGGCAATAGGGTAGCGGGGTAGTTCTTGTCATTGCCGTGAAGCCTCATAATGCCGGCTTGTACAGGATCGACCCTTCCTTCTGGCGATTCGCTTGGCGAATTCTCTGGCGATGCAATGGTCGCCGGATCCGGGCGGGTAAAAAGGTTTTCTGCACAAGATATGGCTAGACTCAATCAACAAACCAATATCAAGGGGACAGCAATGGCTGCAGGGAAATCAAAAATCATCTACACGCTTACCGACGAGGCGCCGCTGCTGGCGACGTATGCGTTTCTGCCCATCATCAGGACCTTTGCCGCACCGGCCGGGGTCGATGTCGTCGGCTGCGACATTTCGGTCGCGGCGAGAGTCCTGGCCGAACTCTCCGACTACCTGACCGACGCACAGAAGGTCCCGAACAACCTGGCCGAACTGGGGCGACTGACCCAGGACCCCGCGACCAACATCATCAAGTTGCCGAACGTCAGCGCCTCGGTGCCGCAACTGATCGCTGCCGTCAAGGAACTGCAGGCACGCGGCTACAGGATTCCCGATTATCCCGAGGATCCGAAGACCGACGAAGAGAAGGCGATCAAGGCCCGTTACGCCAGGTGCATCGGCAGCTCGGTCAACCCCGTCCTGCGCGAAGGCAACTCCGACCGCCGCGCGCCCAATGCCGTGAAGAACTATGCGCGCAAGAACCCGCATTCCATGGGCGAATGGAGCCAGGCCTCGCGCACCCACGTCTCGCACATGCACCACGGCGACTTCTACCACGGCGAGAAGTCGATGACCCTGGACAAGGCGCGCGACGTAAAGATGGAACTGATCACCAGGAGCGGCAAGGCCATCGTGCTGAAGCCGAAGACGTCGCTGCTGGCCGGCGAAGTCATCGACAGCATGTTCATGAGCAAGAAGGCGCTGTGCGAGTTCTACGAAAAGGAAATCGAGGACGCCTACAAGACCGGCGTGATGTTCTCGCTGCACGTCAAGGCGACCATGATGAAGGTTTCGCACCCCATCGTCTTCGGCCACTGCGTCAGGATCTTCTACAAGGACGCCTTCGAGAAGCACGGCAAGCTGTTCGACGAGCTCGGCATCAATGTCAATAACGGCATGGTCAACCTCTACGACAAGATCGCCACGCTGCCGGAAGAGAAGCGCGAGGAAATCCTCAAGGACCTGCACGCCTGCCACGAGCATCGCCCGGAACTGGCGATGGTCGACTCGGCCAAGGGCATCAGCAATTTCCATTCGCCGAGCGACGTCATCGTCGATGCCTCGATGCCGGCCATGATCCGCATCGGCGGCAAGATGTGGGGTGCCGACGGCCGGCCGAAGGACGCCAAGGCCGTGATGCCGGAGTCCACCTTCGCCCGCATCTACCAGGAGATGATCAACTTCTGCAAGTGGCACGGCAACTTCGACCCGAAGACCATGGGCACCGTGCCCAACGTCGGCCTCATGGCCCAGCAGGCCGAGGAATACGGCTCGCACGACAAGACCTTCGAAATCACGGAAGGCGGTGTCGCCAACATCACCGACCTTGCCAGCGGTGAAGTGCTGCTGGCGCAGAACGTCGAGGAAGGCGACATCTGGCGCATGTGCCAGGTCAAGGACGCGCCGATCCGCGACTGGGTCAAGCTCGCCGTCACCCGCGCCCGCCAGTCCGGCATGCCGGTCATCTTCTGGCTCGACCCCTACCGTCCGCACGAGGCCGAACTGATCAAGAAGGTGCACACCTACCTCAAGGACCACGACACCACGGGCCTCGACATCCAGATCATGTCGCAGGTGCGCGCCATGCGCTACACGCTGGAGCGCGTGGTCCGCGGCCTCGACACCATCTCGGCCACGGGCAACATCCTGCGCGACTACCTGACCGACCTGTTCCCCATCATGGAACTGGGCACCAGCGCCAAGATGCTTTCCATCGTGCCGCTGATGGCCGGCGGCGGCATGTACGAAACCGGCGCCGGCGGCTCGGCGCCCAAGCATGTCAAGCAACTCGTCGAGGAGAACCACCTGCGCTGGGATTCGCTGGGCGAATTCCTCGCCCTCGCGGTGTCGCTGGAAGACCTCGGCCTCAAGACCGGCAACGCCAGGGCGAAGATCCTGGCGCAGACGCTCGACGATGCCACGGGCAAGCTGCTCGACAACCGCAAGGGTCCGTCGACCCGCACCGGCGAACTCGACAACCGCGGCAGCCAGTTCTACCTCGCCATGTACTGGGCGCAGGCCCTGGCCGAGCAGAACGACGACAAGGACCTGAAGGCGCATTTCGCGCCGCTGGCCAAGGCGCTGGCCGCGAACGAGCAGAAGATCGTCGAGGAGTTGAAGGCAGTGCAGGGCAAGGCAGTGGATATCGGCGGCTACTACATGCCCGACGCGAAGAAGACCGAGGCGGTGATGCGCCCGAGCGCAACGCTCAACGCGATAGTGGACGCTGCGCAGGCCTGACGGCGAAGCACTGCGGATCTGCCGATCAAGGGCAGATCCGCGCCGGCAGGGTCTGGGAGGGGGAAGCTTGCCGGGGCACGCGCACCGCGCTGGAATACCCCTACGTCGTCCTGAATACGGCTAACAAAGTTTCATTTTGCGACAGATGCTATCTGGCTGAGTACGGCCAGTACCAGACGCTGGTGAAAATGCTAGAAAGCGGACATTGCGCAGGCTATACGCCTGACATTCCGGAGTTGTTATACTGAACCAACAATTCCAAGTGACTGAAAGTCATGTACTCAAGCCGTCAACTCCTACGTCATCAATATCATCTGTTATGCGGGCCTCGGTGTCCGTGTAAGTACCAATAGGTTGCGCTACAGATATGTCTGCTCGCTTTTCACCAGTTTTTGTTGGGATTGTCATGTGGCTATTAAGCGCTGATACCCTTGCCCAAGATCACACAACAATTGAGCGTGTTTTACTTATGGCGCAAATCGACTATGACGCGGCGCACGCGAAACTCATTGAAGGTTGTAAGGCTAAGTATCCCGATTCGGCGCCAGCTCTAATCGAATCCATCTCGGCCTGGAAAACTGCAAACTACGAAGCGCAGACAGAGCTACAGAAGTTTCTTCGTGGAAAGCCTGGCGTTAGCAGCCAAGCAACCACCGACCAGTCTCGCAGAATGACAGAAGGCTACGGATACTCATTGCTCCATTTGCCTGCCAATGAATTTCGAGATGGTTGCGAAGGCGCTTACGCAAGAATTACCTTAAATCAACTGAACTTTGCTGCCGTGCTGGAGAAGCTAAAATCAGCCACCAAATCTGCCGAGCAAGATACCAAGGAATTTAATAACTACCTGACTGATTCCAAAGCATTGCGCGTTGTAGTTCAGATTTGCCTGCCAGATCGAACTGCCTTTTTTGAGAGTCTTGATGTGGATGTAACGGACATGCCTGCGCAGATTCGTCGCGATGAGATAGGCAAGATGTACAGTGATGCAAAGGCGTTAAAGACGTACGACAATCCGTATAAATCCTCCAGCAGCGCTAGGGAATTTCAACGCATTCAGCAGTGGCGTCCGTCTACAAGCGACACAGACTTCCCAAAGAAATCGATTTCGTTCGGCAAAGTATCTAACGTCAAGGGGGTAGTGAGCGACGGTGGGGGCAGTGCTACCCTGGCAGGAAGTACGGAAAGAAATCAGCCAATCTTCACCGCATTCAGCCATGAAAGAGCGAGCGATATACTTGCCATTCACACGGGGGTTCAAGTCAACCGTGATGGTGTGTCGATGCCAATTCAATACTGGTTCAAACTCCCCAAGGAAATAGGTACCCATGGCTATACCGAATGGATGCCTCCTTTGTCAGAGGAAAAGCTAACTGAAAGAACTGCAAAGCAACCGATTTTTTGGCTCCTTACCCACGGGAAAGAATTGCCAATCTATCCAGTTGGCAATGACGCGCCCCGAATTCGTTACAGACTGGTTAGCAGTGAGGAATATTGGAAATTAAACGACGTGGGGCGCCGTGCCATGATTCTGACAAGGCTCAAGCGATTGACGAGTAGTACGCCTTTGAATGAGGAACTCTTTCACCTAGTTCCGGCGTTACATGAAGCCGTTCCCCCGTGCTGAGCATATTCCACCAAGTAGAGCGTTACGCTTTGCTGTTGCCGGTTTGCTCTATGCAAAGTCCGCTTTTGTAGCCTAGTAACGTCTGCTATGGGCACAGTCTAGGCGTCGCCTGATGCCGAGCCAATGGTAGAGTTCATGACAGCCTCGGGCCACGCGCCTCGGCGTGAGACCAAATTTGTGAAGATCCGCCATGACCGAAGACCGCAGCGCGCCCGCCCCGGGCAAATTCACCGGCCCGATCGATGACCGCTATCTGGAGGACTACATCCCCGGCGGCGTTCATGAATTCGGCGAGGCGCTCGTTACCGAGCAGGAGATCGTCGAGTTTGCCCGGCGCTATGACCCGCAGGACTTCCATACCGATCCGGTCAAGGCTGCCGGGTCACGCTTCGGCGGGCTGATTGCCAGCGGGTGGCTGACCTGCGCGCTGATGATGCGCATGTTCAGCGACCACTACCTGACCAGGAACGCCAGCCTGTCGTCGCCCGGACTGGACGAAGTGCGCTGGCTTGCGCCTGTCAGGCCGGGCGACGTCCTGCATGCGCGTGTTACGGTGCTGGAGGCAAGGCGCTCGTCGTCCAAGCCGGATCGGGGCATCCTGCGGTCGAAAATCGAGGTGCTGAATCACCGTGGCGAGGTCGTCATGACCATGCTCGCCATGAACCTCGTCGCCTGCCGCTCTGTGCCGGCGACGTAATCGGGCAAGGGCGGCCGGTCGCGGACTGCGCTTCGGCGTCACACCACCCGGCAAGCGCAGTGGGCGTGTCGATCGAAAAGTTATGTCTCCGGCTCAGCCGGAGACGGTATCCCTTGCGGACGGCGCTGGCGCGACGGCGATGGCTTCGATGCATCAGGCCAACTTGCCGCGCCGGGCGATGAAGCGGTCGAGCTGGTTGGCGAAGCTCTGCCGGTCGGCATGGCTGAAGGCCGGCGGTCCGCCGGTTTCGACGCCGCTGCTGCGCAGGGTGTCCATGAAGTTGCGCATGTCGAGCAGCTGGCGGATGTTCTCCGTGCTGTAGAACTCGCCGCGCGGATTGAGGGCGAAGGCCTGCTTGTCGATGACCAGCGCCGCCAGCGGGATGTCGGCGGTGATCACCAGGTCGCCGGCCGCCGCCTGTTCGACGATGTGGCTGTCGGCCACGTCGAAGCCCTGCGCCACCTGCACGGCGCGAATCCAAGGCGAGGACGGCACGCGCAGCCACTGGTTGGCGACCAGGATCAGCGGCAGGCCATGCCGGGCGGCGGCGCGGAAGAGAATTTCCTTGATGACGCCCGGACAGGCGTCGGCGTCGACCCAAATTTGCATAATGGCATTCTCGATTGACAGGATTCCATTATGTCCCCGCGAGACGCGGGGACGGTATCCTAGCGAAATGAACGACGCCTTCTCACTGCCTGCCGATGGCCTGGCCGGGCTTGCCGCGCCCGAGGTGCAGCGGCTCGCCGCGCGCATGGCGCAGGATGCCTTCACGCGGGTCTTCCGGCTGACGACCGAGGGTGACGAGGCGGCCGTCCATGCGGCCGTGGCCGAAATCGATCGTCTTGCGCGGAACTGGGTGCGCGCCGCAGAGGGCGACGAGGCGCGCGCCTTGCGCCTAGCCTTGCTGGTGAGCGGCCTCGACCAGTGGCGGCTGGCCTGGTGCCAGGCCTTCGGCCTCAAGGAGATTCCCGGCATCGGCGCCTTGCTCGGCGCCCTGCGCAGCGGACTGGATGCCAATGCCGACGCGCGCCTGCAGCAGAAACTGGCCGCCATCGGGGAAGCCGAGTGCGATGCCGTCGATTTCAAGATGGAATTGAGGCGCAACATCCATCTGGCGTTGTGGCACGCCATGATCGCCTGTGCCGACCGGGACGACGCGCTGGCAATTCTTGCCGCGCTGGGCGGCATGCTGGTGGCGCTGGTCGGGCACATGCCGAAGCTGGGCTGGCGGCTGGTGGCCGATGCGCTGGTCAACATTCAGTTGCGCTGCCTGGCGGATGCCGCTGCAAGCACGGATCTGGCCCGCGAAACCACCGAAGGGCTGTTCGTCGCCCTGCGCCAGGCCCTGCCGCGCGAGATATCGGAGCCGATGTTCGCGCAGGCGAATCAGGCGGTGATTGCCTGGCAGCAGTCGCGGCGCGTGCATTGAGGCGCTGCTTGCGCCCGCTGCGTCGCGAGCGTATCCGCTTCGGCTTGTCCGGGAACTATTGCAGAGAATGGCGTGCCCGGCCGGAATCTTTAGCTTGCCGGCCGGCACCTCGCCGGGGCCGGATGGATTAGGATGCTCGTCTGCAACCTGTTCCGTGGAGAATTTCATGAAAAAGCTGTCGCTGGTGCTGCAAGCAGAGCTCGAAATACCCGACGACTGGGAACTGGTCGAGCATTCGTCCGGCATTTTCGTGCTCAAGGTCGGTGACCGTTTTGTCGATTTCGACATCACGCCGCTGGTCACTGCCTCGACGGCGCCGGATGCCACCTGGAGCGACGAGGACGAGAAGTTCACCGACGACATTCTCGACATGGTGACAGGGCTCGATTCGCAAATGGAGATCACCTACCTGCAGTGATCAATACCGCAAATCATCGAAGGGGCAATGCCATGCGTAACGCAATCCCGCTGCTGTGTTTACTGTTGTCGCTGCCGGCGCAGGCCGCCGGCGATCCGAAGCTGGGCAAGGCGCTGCACGACAAACAGTGCGTGGCCTGCCACGTCAAGTTGCTGGGCGGTGACGGTTCCGGCATGTACACGCGCAAGCCGCGCCTGATCAACAATGCCGCTGCGCTGAGCCAGCGCGTCGCGACCTGCAGCGCGCAGACCAATGCCGGCTGGTTTCCCGAAGAAGAGGCCCACGTCGCTGCCTGGCTGAACCAGACCTACTACAAGTTCAAGTAGCGTGATGGCGCCGCCGGCATCGCGCCGGAGCGCCATGTCGCGCGGCGCCGGAGCACGATTGCCTGCATCATGAAGCGCACGCAACAGCTCACGCCCGGCACGGCCCTTCTGGTCGGTCTGGTCGGGCTGGTTTTTGTCGCGGCCGGCGTCCTGCCGATGCTCGCCGCATTCGACATCGGGCCGCTGGGCCGCGCGGACATCAACGGTCCGCCCTGGCTGGGTTTCGTCGCCGGAGCTGTCGTCTCCAGCGGCGGGCTGGCGGTGATAGCCGGGCCGCGATCGCCATTGGCGGGCAGTCTGTTCGGCGTGCTGGCGCTTGCCGGGATGGCCGCCCTCGGCAACTGGATTGCCTTCGGCGCCGGCGAGCGCGCCTGTTCGGGCAGCATTTCATTGCCCTGGCTGTCGAGCGAAAGCGATTTCTCCGGTCTGGGCTGCCGCATTCCCTTTGGCCTCGGCGCGCTGATCACGGACGCCATCCTGTGCGTGACGATTATCGCGATGCTGCAGAAGGCGCTCGGCGGCCCGCCGCGACTGGCGCGGCTGCTGAAAGCGGCTCAGTGGCTGATCCTGGCCAGCCTAGCGCCATTCCTGCTGCTGCTCGCGGTAATCGCGCTGGTGAACGGTGCCGGCAGCGCGATCAGGACGCGCTGGACGACCGGAGCGTGGCCGCGCAACGAAGCCTTCATCGCGCGGCAGAAGGCCGGACGACTGCTGGAACGCTTCGGCAAGAAGCCGCCGCCCGCTGAATCGAAATGAAATAGGCACTACTATTCGGGCATGGATATTGTCACTCACGCCGTGATGGGTGCGGCGCTGGCGGCGGGCGTGGCCTCTGTCCGGCAAGGCGGCGAAAAGTCGGCGCTGGCGACACGGCGCCTGGCGGCCGGCATCGGCGCCGTCGCCGGTCTGCTGCCCGACGCCGATGCACTGATCCAGAGCGGCGCCGATGCGCTGCTGGTGCTGGATTACCACCGCCACTTTACCCACGCCCTAGCCTTCGTGCCCATCGGCGCATTGATCGCGGCGCTGCTGCTGTGGCCTTTAGTGCGCCGGCGCATGGATTTCGGCCTGCTCTACCTGTGTTGCCTGGCCGGCTACCTGCCGCATCCGCTGCTCGATGCCTGCACCAGCTATGGCACGCACCTGTGGCTGCCGTTTTCGCAGCGGCGGGAAGCGTGGAACCTGATCGCCGTGGTCGATCCGCTGTTCACGCTGTTGCTGGCGCTGCCGCTGTTCCTGTTCCTGCGCCGGCCGGCTTCGCAGGCGTTGCGCTGGGGCCTGCTGCTGGGCGTGTGCTACTTCGGCCTCAGTTTCTTGCAGCAGCAGCGCGGCGCGGCCGCGGCGCTGGAACTGGCGCAGCAGCGCGGGCATCGGCCCACGCAGCTTTCGGTGAAGCCCTCGATGGCCAACCTCGTGCTGTGGCGGTCGCTGTATGTGCATGACGGGCGGGTGCAGGTCGATGCCTTTCACCTGGGGCCGACGCTGCGCCATTATCCCGGCGCCTCGGCGCCGCTGCTCGATGCCGCCGCAGCGCAGCGGCTGGCGGCCGGCGACGCCAGGCGCCGGCACGACATCGAACGCTTCCGGGCTTTTTCCGACGGCTTCCTGGTGGAGGATCGCGCGCGTCCCGGCTTTGTCGGCGACGCGCGTTATGCCATGCAGCCGACGGCGATCGCGCCGATCTGGGGCCTCGAATGGCGCGGTG
>CAZYTN010000034.1:0-14490 GCA_964650115.1 uncultured Sulfuritalea sp. | reverse complement strand
ATGAACCCGGCGCTTGATCGAACAATTCCTCGAAGCGGCGGTTGCAGCGAATGCAGACACGATTGCGCACCAGGGCAATGCCGATCGACGCCGTATCGAGGATGGCCGACAGTTCGCGCGTGCGGTCTTCGAGTGCCTCGATCATCAGGCGGTCTTCGGCAATGTCCTCGATGATCCACAGCGTGCCGTCGCGCGGACGCTCGGGATCGACCGCCTTGGCCGAAACGCGACACCAGAACAGGCTGCCGTCCTTGCGCTTGAGCTGGGTCTCGGCGCGATACGAAGCACCGGCCGAAAGCACCGGCCCGGCATCACGTCCCAGCACCGAATAGGCGTCCTGATCGGAATACAGGATAAGCGTCGGTTGGTCGATGAACTCGTCCAGCGAGTAACCGAACATCTCCGCGCACAGGCGATTGGCTTGAACCAGGCGACGGTTGTGGGTAAACAGGATGCCGACGGTGGCGTTCTCGAATATTGCATTGAGTTCGAGTACGGCTTTCTTCGATGGCACCGCAACGGAACCGTCGCTCATTAGTCCTGGCCCCTTTCGGCGCCGGCCTCCAGCACCTTCAGCAGCGCGGACGTGTCGGCCCTCCCCCGGCCCTGACTCATCAGCGCATTCAGTTGCTGCCAGACCGCAGCGGAAACCGGCAGGGGTGCGCCGATCCTGGCCGCCTCGTCCATCAGCAGCGCGTAGTCCTTGTGATGCAGGCGGGCCTCGACGCCGGCGGCAAAGTCCCGTGTCGCCATGCGTCCGCCGAAAACATCGAGCACGCGCGATCCGGCCGATCCGCCCAGCATCGCCGTCCGCACTTTCGCAAAATCCACGCCGGCCGCGGCGGCCAGCCGCGCGGCCTCGGCGCAGGCCTCGATCGCGGCGACCATTACCATCTGGTTGCAGGCCTTGGCCACCTGCCCGGCACCGACCTCGCCGACATGCACGATGGTCTTGCCCAGCACCGAAAACAGGGGTTCGAGGCGTGGCGCCAGCGCCGACTTGCCGCCCCACATGATGGCCAGCGTGGCGTTGCGGGCGCCGCTGCCGCCGCCCGAAACCGGCGCATCGACGAACTCGACGCCGCGTGCCGCGTACATCGCCGCGACGCGCCGCGCGGCACTTGGCGCGATGGTCGAGAAATCGACATGGATCGCGCCGGGCACAAAGCCTGCGGCGAGTTCTGCGGCGAGCGCTTCGACGTCCGCCGTGCCGGTTACGTTGGTGCATACGATCTCGCTGGCTGCAGCCACTACGGCAGGGGAATCACACCAGGTCGCGCCCTGCGACAACAGAAAGTCGGCACTGGCGGCACGGCGACTCCAGACGAACAACTCGTGTCCGGCCCCCAGCAAATGCTCGGCCATGGGCTTGCCCATGGTGCCGAAGCCGATGAATCCCAGGCGCACGGCTGCTACCTCGGCGTGCTCATTCTCTCCAGCAGTTGCAGCGCCGTGATCGAATCGTTCTCGCCCATGCCGCTGCCGACGATGGCATTGAACACCTGCGCCGTGGCCGCCGCCGAGGGCAGCATGAGACCCATGCGGTGCGCCTCTTCCATGACGATGCGCAAATCCTTCTGGTGCATCCAGGCCTTGAAGCCGGGCTTGAAGTTGCGGTCGAGCATGCGCTGGCCGTGGTTTTCGAGGATCTTCGAATAGGCGAAGCCGCCGAGCAGGGCCTCGCGCACCCTGGCCGGATCGACGCCGCTCTTCGCCGCGAAGTTGAAGGCCTCGGCCACCGCCAGCACGCCGACCCCGGTGAGTATCTGGTTGCAGGCCTTGGCCACCTGGCCGGCGCCGGAATCGCCGATCAGCGTCACCGACTTGCCCAGCTTTTCCAGCAGCGGTTTTACTTTCTCGAACGCCGCCGCCTTGCCGCCGACCATGATGGTCAGCGCCGCATTGATCGCGCCCATCTCGCCGCCCGACACCGGCGCGTCGACGAAGTCGATGCCCTTTTCGCCCAGGCGCAGGCCGATGGTGCGCGCCGCGTTGGGATTGATGGTCGACATGTCGACCACGATCAGGCCAGACTTGCCGCCGCTGGCGAGGCCGTCCGTTCCAAGGCAGACCTTTTCGACGTCCGGTGCGTCGGCCACCATGACGATCACCACCTCGGCATGCGCCGCCACCTGGGCCGGCGTGGCATGGGTCTGCGCATTGACCTTGGCGAAAGGCTGCAGGGACTCGGCACGGCGCGCCCACAGGTGCAGCGTGTGTCCGGCCTTCTCCAGGTGCAGCGCCATCGGGCGGCCCATCAGGCCCAGGCCGATAAATCCCACTTCCATGATTTTCTCCTCCGGTTGTGTTGCCGTGTTCTCCGGCGTCAGGCGCCGATTGCCTTCAGTATCAGCGGCACCAGCGGCTCGGGCAGCTTGATGCCGCCGCCGGTGGCAAAGTCGTGGGCGCGCCGCGACATTTTCCGCCAGGTCTTGTGCACGATGTCGAGCCACTTTTCCTCGCTGTACTCGGCATGCTGGCCGGCAAAGCCGAGCATGTAGTATTCGATGAACACCAGGTCGGTGACGTCTTCCATCATCTGCGTGTCGGGATTGACCTTGAGCCCGCGCTTGCCCACCGCCATCCTGACCTTGGCGATGGTGTCCTCGTCGTAGCCGGCCTGGCGCATCAGCTCGCCGGCGGTCTCGGCGTGGAACTTGTACAGCCCGGTGCGCCAGGCCAGATAGCCTTCCTTGGTCATCGGGTAGCTGTTGCGCGGCACCGTCCAGCGCTTGATGTGCTGGGCGCGCACCGCCAGTTGTGCCACCTCGCTGGCATCCGGCGCGTAACGCTTGATCATGTCGGTCATGCGTTGTGCGTAGAGCAGTTCCTTGGGCTGGCCCTGGTCCAGATTGGGGTCTGCGGCGTTGGCGGCGTCGAACAGGGCGATGGCGCGGTCGAAGCGGGCTTGGTCGGCAATGGTCATGGCATCCTCAGGAGCGGTAGTCGGCGTTGATCTTGACGTAATCATAGGAGAAATCGCAGGTCCAAACCGTGGCCTGCGCCCCGTTGCCATCAACGGCGCGGCCGAGATCCACGCGCACCGTGATCTCGGCCTCGCGCATGATGCGCGCGCCGTCCTCCTCGCGGTAACTGGGGGCACGGCCGCCGTCTTCCGAGACCAGCACTTCGTCGCTGCCACTGCCGAGCCAGACCTTGACGCGCTCCGCGTCGAGATCGCTTATGCCGGCGTAACCAATGGCGGCGAGAATGCGGCCGAGATTGGGGTCGGAGGCGAAGAAGGCCGTCTTCACCAGCGGCGAGTGGCCGATGGCATAGGCCACCTGGCGGCATTCCGCCGCCGTGGCGCCGGCGCCGACTTTTACGCTGATGAACTTGGTCGCACCTTCGCCATCGCGCACGATGGCCTGGGCCAGTTCCTGCGCCACACCGATGACGGCATCACGCACTGCAGGCCAGTGCGGCGAGGCCTCGCTGTCGATGCGGCAGCCCGAGGCGCCGGTAGCGATGACGACGAAGGAATCGTTGGTCGATGTGTCGCCATCCACGGTGATGCAGTTGAACGAAGCATCCGCCGCTTCCTTCGCCAGTTGCCGCAGCAGTGCCGACGCAATGCCGGCATCGGTGGCGATGAAGCCGAGCATGGTCGCCATGTTGGGACGGATCATGCCGGCGCCCTTGCTGATGCCGGTGACGGTGATTTGACAGTCGGCGCTGGCGATGCGGCGGCTGGCGGCCTTGGCCACGGTATCGGTGGTCATGATGGCGTGCGCCGCGGCATGCCAGTGGTCGGCGGCAAGGTCCGCCTGCGCCGCCGGCAATCCGGCGATCAGGCGCTCGACCGGCAGGTGTTCGAGGATCACGCCGGTCGAGAAGGGCAGCACCTCGTGCGGCTTGCAGCCCAGCATCTTTGCCACGGCAGCGCAGGTCTCGCGTGCGGCGCGCAGGCCCTGCTCGCCGGTGGCGGCATTGGCGATGCCGGTGTTGATCACCAGCGCACGGATGCCGGCATCGCCGGCCAGGTGTTCGCGACACACCGCGACGGGCGCGGCGCAGAAGCGGTTCTGCGTGAACACGCCGGCGGCGCGGCTGCCCGGGGCGAACTCGATCAGCGTCAGGTCGCGCCTGTCCTTCTTGCGAATGCCGGCCTCGGCGGTGCCGAGACGGACTCCGGCAACGGGGAACAGTGCCTCAGGGGCGGGTGTGGTGTAGTTGACGGGCATGATTCAGGGAAGGACGTGGACAGAAGTCTGGATTTTACCGGCGCTTTCACGCCGCATGCACTACTGTCGGCTGTCTTCGGTCGTCTGTTCCCCGAACACAAACCGCCACAACTCGCGTACCGCATCCATGCGTTGCTGCACCAGCTCCGGCGCCACCCGCGCCCGGGCAGCATTCAGGCGCAGTTGATGCTGCATGCGGCGGTAGTCGCGATAGGCGTTGCGCACGGTTTCAGCCAGTTCGGGCGGAATCAGGCCGAGGTCGGCGGCGATTTTCAGCAGCGCGATGTTGCCCAGGTTGCCGGTCAGTTCGGCATACCGGTGCGAGTACCCGAGCACCAGGTACTGGACGACGAATTCGACGTCGACCAGGCCGCCCGGATCGTGCTTGAGGTCGAACACGGTTTCGCGCTGCTCGCCCTTGGTGCCATGGGCGTCGACCATCTTCTGCCGCATCGCCAGCACCTCGTCGCGCAGGGCAGGCAGATCGCGTTTCTGCCGCAGCACTTCACAGCGGATGCGCTCGAAGGCATCGCCCACCGCGCGGTCGCCGGCGGAGAAGCGCGCCCGCGTCAGGGCCTGGTGTTCCCAGACCCATGCCGATTCGAGCTGGTACTGGCGGAAGGCTTGCATGGAACTGGCGACCAGGCCGGAATCGCCATTGGGCCGCAGCCTCAGGTCGGTCTCGAACAGCTGGCCCGCCGATGTTTGCGCCGACAGCCAGGTATTGAGCCGGGTGCCGAGCCGGGCGTAATTTTCGCCGGCCTCGGGCGCCGGATCGTCGAAGAGGAACACCAGGTCCAGATCGGAGGCGTAGCCGAGCTCCTTGCCACCCAGCTTGCCGTAGCTGATGACCGCGAAGCGCGGCGACTCGACGTGGCGCTTCGGCATCTTCAGCCAGGCGCGCCGGATTGCCGCGTCGAGCAGGATGTCGGCCAGTTCCGAAAGATGATCGGCCAGCTTCTCCACCGTCAGCAGGCCGGCGACGTCCTGCGTCAGCAGGCGGAACACCTGGGCGTGATGCAATTCGCGCAGGGTATCCATCTGTTGCTCGGTGTCGGGTTCCAGTTCCTCCAGCCGTGCCGTCAGCTGGGCGCGAAAGGCCACCCAGTCCGACATCGCATCGAGCAGGCGCGGGTCGAGCAATTCGTCGAGCAGGATCGGGTGGCGCTGCAGGTAAGTCGCCGCCCAGCTCGAACTGCCGAGCAGTTGTGCGACCTTCTGCAGCGCCTGCGGGTACTGCTGCAGCAGCGCAAGATAGGCCGCGCGCCGCGAAATCGATTCGAGCAGTTCGATGCCGCGCGACAGGGTTTCATCCGGGTTCGGCAGCGCCGCCGCAGCCTCGACCAGGCGCGGCACCAGTGCATCGAAACGGCTGCGGATGTCCTGCGTCATCTGCTGGTAGAGCGGCCCGTTGCGCAACGCCGCAAGGCGCTGCGCGGCGGCCGGCGGATTGCGGTAACCGAGCTGCTCGAAGCGGTCCTCCTGCGCTTCGCCGCCGGCATCGTGCCAAAGCCCGGCCAGGGCATGCTGGCCGTGGTTGGGATCGGCGAAGACCTGCTCGAAATGGCGCGATACGGTGGCGCGATGGTCATCGAGTTCTTCCAGCAGCGCGCCGAAGCTGGCGAAGCCCATCGCCCGCGCCACAAGCTGCCGGTCTTCGCCATGCGTAGGCAGGCTATGCGTCTGCGCATCGTCGAGGTATTGCAAGCGATGTTCGAGGCGGCGCAGGAAGATATAGGCCGACGCCAGCTCCGCGGCGGCATCCTGACCCAGAATCCCGCGCTCGGCGAGGAGCTTCAACACCTGCTGCGTCGGCTTGGTCTGCAGCGGGGTGTCGCGACCGCCGCGAATCAGCTGGAACACCTGTGCGATGAATTCGATTTCGCGTATGCCGCCGGGGCCGAGCTTGACGTTGTCGGCCATGTCCTTCTTCGCCACTTCGCGCCGGATCTGCGCATGCAGTTCGCGCATCGCATTGATCGCGCCGAAATCGAAATACTTGCGAAAGACAAAGGGATGCCGCACTTGCTCCAGCTCGTCGTGGCGGCTACCTGTCAAGGGGCGCGCCTTGATCCAGGCATAGCGCTCCCACTCCCGGCCCTGGGTGATGAAGTAGTTCTCGAGCATGTCGAAGGAGCACACCAGCGGGCCGGAATCGCCATTGGGCCGCAGGCGCATGTCCACGCGAAATACCTGGCCGTCCTCGGTGCCCTCGGCAATCGCGTTGATCAGGCTGCGTCCGAGGCGGGTAAAGAACTCGAAATTCGAAATCGAGCGGGAATTTGGGTACCCGGCGTCCGTTTCACCATCCTCGGGAAAAACGAAAATCAGATCGATGTCGGATGACACGTTCAGCTCGCGCCCGCCGAGCTTGCCCATGCCGATCACGATCAGCTCCTGGGCGCGGCCCGAATTTCCCTCCCCGGCACCGCGCGGCGTACCGTAGCGCTCGGTCAGCCCGAGCTTGAGGACGTCCACCGCCTTGCGCACTGCCAGTTCGGCGATCAGCGTCATGCATTCGGTCACTTCGGACAGCGGCGCCAAGCCGGCCAGATCGCGCGCGGCGATGCGGGCGTAGGCGCGCTGCTTGAACTGGCGCAACGCCTGCTTGAGATTGGCTTCGCCGATGGGCTGCGCGACAAGCCACGCCGACAGATTCTCCTGCGTGACCGCCTGCTCCAGAGCCGCCTCGACCTCGGCCGCCAACGCCGGTTTGGCGGCCAGCAGGCGATCAAGGTAACGGGATGTTGCGACGATATCGGCGAGGGAGGGCATGGGTTAGAATTTATCGCTTCAGCGCTGAATCGGCCCATTTTAGCGTGGGCCCAGGCGCACCCCCTACGAGGCGCTACCTCCATTATTTCCAGGTTGTTTTCCCGTCTGCGCCTGCTGGCACGAGCCCATCCCAGGCTCGGCGTTTTGCTGCGTGCGCTCGTCTGGACCGCAACTTTGGGCTACTTCGCCTTCGCCATGCTGCTGTTGGCCTTGCGCTACGCAATCCTGCCCCAGATCGAAAGCTACCGGGGCGATATCGAGCAGATGATCGGCACGGCGATCAATCGCCCGGTCGGCATTCGCCGGATCGAGGCGCATTGGGCCGGCCTGCATCCTGCACTCACGCTCGACGGTTTCGAGATTCGTGACACGCGGGGCCGCCCCGCGCTGGGTTTCGATCAGGTCGAGGCTGAATTGTCCTGGAGCTCGCTGTGGCATTTCCAGCTGCGCCTGGCGCGCCTGGAACTCAATACCCCGACACTGCTGCTGCGGCGTGACCGCGCCGGTCGCTTTTTCGCCGCCGGACTGGAAATCACGCCCCAGGCGGGTGACGAAGACGACTTTGCGGACTGGTTGCTGGCGCAGGACCGGGTCATCATTCGCGATGCCACGATCACATGGCAAGATGAATTGCGCAAGGCGCCACCTCTGGAATTGAAACGCCTGAACTTTCAGCTCGACAACAGCTTCAGCCGGCATCGCTTCGGCTTTACCGCCGACCCCCCGCGCCAGCTTGCGGCGCGCATCGACATTCGCGGCGACTTCAAGGGGCGCGACCTTGATCAACTCGAAGCCTGGAAGGGCGAGGTCTATGCCGAGCTGGACTATGCCGACCTCGCCGTCTGGCGCCACTGGGTCGATTATCCGGTGACCTTGCCGCAAGGCAGCGGTGCCCTGAGACTGTGGCTGGGATTTGCCAACAAGCAACTGCTGACGACCACCGCGGATGTCCGGCTCGCCGACGTGCGCCTGCAGTTGCGCCACGACGTACCTGAACTGGATCTGGTCCGGCTTGAAGGCCGCGTGACCGGACGCCGCCTTGATGGCGGCTTTGAAGCGGAACTCAGGCATTTGACGCTGGCAACCCGGGGTGGCGTCTCTCTCCCGCCAATCGACTTGAAACTGGCCTGGCAGGGGGCCGCGGCCAACCGTCCGCCGCAAGGCAGAGTCAGTGCCAACGGTCTCGATCTCGCTGCCATGGCTGATCTCGCCGCGCATCTGCCGCTGGACGACGCAACCCGCGCCCGCCTGACGCGACACGCACCGCGCGGCCGTGTCCATGACCTGAAACTGGACTGGAAAGGTGCGTCCGAAACTCCGGGGACGCTGCAAACCTGGACCGTCAAGAGTCGCTTCGAAGGCCTTGGCCTGACTGCCCTGGGACCCGTGCCGGGTATGTCCGGCATCAATGGTCGCATCGACGGCAGTGAAAAGGGCGGCAGTGTGCAGCTCAACGGGCAGCGCGCCGCGTTCGAGCTGCCGACGGTATTTGCCGACCCGACGCTGGAAATGGAAGCCTTCGCCGCCGACCTTGACTGGAAATCCACCGCCGCTGGCCTGCAGGTCAAGCTGAACGAGGCCACGTTCCACAACAAGGATGCCGCCGGTGACGCCAAGGGCAGCTGGCGGGCACTCCCCGAAGGGCCCGGCGCGCTCGATCTCGACGCCCGCCTGACACGCGGCAGCGGCTATGCCGCCTGGCGCTACATGCCGCTGGCGGTTGGCCAACAGGTGCGCGACTGGCTGCGCACGGCCATCAGTGGCGGGAAAGCCTCCGAAACGACGCTTAAACTGCGCGGCGACCTGCGGCAGTTCCCCTTCCGCGATGGCAAGGACGGTATTTTCGAAGTACGCGGCAAGTTCCACGACACCACCCTGCGCTATGCCGAGGAATGGCCGGAAATCACCAATATCGAGGGCGAATTGCTGTTCGCCGGCCAGCGCATGCTCATCACCGGCAAGAGCGGCAAAATCTTCGGCGTCGGCGTGCGCGAGGTTCGCGCCGAGATTGCAGATATCGAACAGGCCGAGGAACTGCTCACCGTAAGCGGCAAGGCGGCCGGAGCGACGGCGGATTTTCTGCGTTTCATCGAGTCCAGCACGCTGGGCGAGCGCATCGACCATTTCACGAAAGATATGCAGGCCGAGGGCAACGGCGAGCTTGACCTCAAACTCAGCCTGCCATTGCGCAAGATGGCCAACTCCAGAGTCGACGGGCTTTATCGTTTCGACGCCAACCGCCTGACGGTACACAGCAATTTCCCGCCCATCACGGATGTCCGCGGCGCACTGCGTTTTTCCGCCGATCATATCGAGGCGCGAGGGATTCGCGGCCTGTTGCTGGGCGCTCCGCTCAGCGTCGACGTAAAGACGGCTGGCGACGGCGGCGTTCAGATCAATGGCGCCGGAGAATACAGCGTCGCCGCGCTGCGGCAGCAGGTCCCTTACTCCGCCGTGCTGGATCATCTGGCGGGCAGCGCTAAGTGGACTGGCAACGTGCGTCTGCGAAAGAAATCGGCGGAGATAAAGCTGAGCTCGAATCTGGTCGGACTTGCATCCAGCCTGCCCGAGCCCTTCAACAAATCGGCCACGGATGCCATGCCCTTCAGCTACGAACGCAAGCCAGTGCCCGATGCCGCGGCACGTACCGGGACAAGAGCTGACGCGGCAACCACCGTTGCGCGTGGCGCGCCGGCCAAGGTGCCGGCCGCCGCTGCGCAGACGCCGTCCGCAAGGGATACCGCCCCCGGCGTGGCCGGAGGCATAAGTCCCGGCCCGGCGCCGGACATGGTCGACGTCAGCATTGGTCGCGCCTGGCGCATGCAACTGGTCCGCCGCAACGACGCCAGTTCGCCGGTCATCACGCGTGGTGTGGTGGCAATGGGCGACATCAATCCGGGCATGCCGGAACGCGGCCTGCTTGTCGCCGTCGATCTGCCACGCATCAATGTCGATGTCTGGCGCAAGCTCTGGCCGACCCAGGCCAACGGCAAGGATCAAGATGTACTGGTGCTGCCGACCTTGCCCGCACTGCTGTTCGATTTGCGCGCCGCCGAACTGACGGTGCTCGACAGGAGCTTTCACGACATACGCATCAATGGCAGCCACCCGGACGGTGCAAGCAGCACCCGCTTCGAACTGAAAAGCCGGGAACTGGCCGGCAACTTCGAATGGGATGGCGCCGGCAGCGGAAAACTGACCGGCCGCATAGGCCAGTTCTCGATTCCGGAATCAGCCGCCACACCGGCCGCACTGCAGGCCAAGGCCAGCGAAGTCATCGACCGCTTTCCCGCCCTCGACATCACGGTCGACCAGCTCTCGTTCAAGGACCGTCCGCTGGGCACCGTGCGTATCGCGGCGGAAAACCGGGACGGTTACTGGAACACCAAAATCGACGCGAAGAACGACGACGGAACGCTGGAGTCCACCGGCCGCTGGCACCTCAGTTCCACCGAGCCGGATACCCGCATTGAATTCAAGCTCAGCGCCAAGAGCATCGAGAAACTGCTGGCGCGCGTCGGCTACCCGGATACAATGCGGCGCGGCAGCGCCAGCCTGACCGGCAATCTGTCATGGAACGGTTCGCCGTTCACAATTGCCTATCCAACGCTTGGCGGCAGCCTCAAGCTCGATGCGTCAAACGGTCAGTTCGTCAAGCTCGAGCCTGGGGTAGGCCGTCTGCTCGGGGTGCTCAGCCTGCAATCCCTGCCACGCCGCATCACGCTCGATTTTCGCGATGTCTTCAGCGAAGGTTTTGCCTTCGACAGCATCGGCGGCCAGTTTGCCGTATCACGCGGAATCATGGATACCAAAGACCTGCAGATACAGGGGCCGTCGGCAAAAGTCCTGATGAGCGGAGCGGTCGATCTTGCCGCCGAAACACAAAACCTCAAGGTCCGCGTGCAACCTGCCGTGGGCGACTCGATTGCCATCGGGACCATGATTGCCAATCCGGTCGCCGGCGCGGTGGTCTGGGCGGCGCAGAAGATATTGAAGGACCCCATCGATCAGGCCTTCGCCTTCGAATACGCCGTAACCGGAAGCTGGGCCGATCCGAAAGTGGAAAAGATCGGGCCGCCGCCACAGAAGAGTCCGGAGGAAAACAAATGAGGATTGCTGCGGTGCAAATGATTTCCGGACCTGCCGTGGCACCCAACCTGGCCACAGCGGCGCGCCTGATCGGCGAGGCGGCAGCGGCCGGAGCAAAACTGGTCGCGCTGCCCGAGTACTTTCCCCTGATCGGCGCCACGGACTCTGACCGACTCGCCGCACGCGAGATCGATGGCCAAGGTCCGATCCAGGATTTTCTAGCCGCGACTGCACGCCAGCATGGCATCTGGCTGATCGGCGGCTCCATCCCGCTGCTGGCGCAAGACCCAGGCAAGCTGCGCAACACCTGCCTGGTCTTCGACCCTCAGGGAATACGCGTGGTACGCTACGACAAGATTCATCTGTTCGGCTTCAACAAGGGCAACGAAGCCTACGACGAAGCCGCCACCATAGAGCGCGGCGACCGGGTGGTGGCCTTCGATTCGCCGCTGGGACGTATCGGCCTCGCGATCTGCTATGACCTGCGCTTTCCCGAGCTCTTCCGCACCATGGCTCAGTTGCCAAACCAGTTACCAAACCCCGTGGATCTGCTGGTGCTGCCCGCCGCCTTCACCGAAACCACGGGCCGTGCACACTGGGAAATCCTGTTGCGCGCCCGTGCCGTGGAGAACCAGTGTTATGTCCTGGCCGCGGCGCAAGGCGGCCGCCATCCGAACGGGCGCATGACCCACGGCAACAGCATGGTCATCGATCCCTGGGGCGAAGTGCTGGCGCGCATGGACAAGGGCGAAGGCGTGGTGCTTGCCGAACTTGATCCGCAACGACTGGTCGACACCAGAAGCAGCCTGCCGGCCCTGAAACACCGCATACTGTAGTACCGCGAAAAGGACAGCCATGAACGCTCCCGCCAGCCCCATTCCCCATTTCGAAATTGCCGAACGGGCCCTGCTCAAGCCCCACGGTCTGACGCCGCATCAACTCGAACGCGTCTTCGGTCAGCTGTTTGGCAACCACGTCGATTATGCCGATCTGTATTTTCAGTATGCCCGCTCCGAGGCATGGAGCCTCGAAGAGGGCATCGTCAAGTCGGGCAGCTTCAACATCGAACAGGGCGTCGGGGTGCGCGCACTGTCGGGCGAGAAAACCGCCTTTGCCTATTCCGACGACATCAGCCTGGCCGCGCTGCAGGCTGCGGCCGGAACCACGCGGGCAATTGCCGCAGCCGGCGCCCAGCGCCTGGCGCCGCTGCTCAAGCGCGGTAAGCGAGCGACGGCGCTCTACGCCGGCAACGATCCGATCGCCTCGCTCGACGACGCGGCCAAGGTGAAGCTGCTGGAGCGGCTCGAAGCCATGGCGCGCGCTGTCGACCCGCGCGTCAGGGAAGTCATGGCCAGCATCGCCGGGACCTGGGAAGTCGTGCTGGTAGCGCGGTCCGACGGCCAGATGGCGGCCGACGTGCGGCCGCTGGTACGCGTCTCGATTTCGGTGATCATGGAAGAAGGGGCGGGCACCGGCCGGCGGCGCGAGCAGGGTTCAGCCGGCGGCGGCGGCCGCTTTGATTACGCCTATTTCAGCGATGCCATGCTGCAAGACTACGCCAGGCGCGCGGTGCATCAGGCCAGCGTCAACCTCGCCGCCAAGCCCGCCCCGGCCGGCGAGATGACCGTGGTGCTGGGCCCCGGCTGGCCCGGCATCCTGTTGCATGAAGCAGTCGGTCATGGACTGGAAGGCGACTTCAACCGCAAGGGCAGTTCGACCTTTGCCGGACGCATCGGCCAACGCGTTGCCGCCAAGGGCGTCACCGTGGTCGATGACGGCACGATTGCCGACCGGCGCGGGTCGTTGACCATCGACGACGAAGGCAATCCGACGCAGCGCACCGTATTGATCGAAGACGGGATCCTGGTCGGTTACCTGCAGGACACGCTGAACGCGCGCCTGATGGGCGTACCCGTCACCGGCAACGGCCGCCGCGAATCCTTCGCCCACCTGCCGTTGCCGCGCATGACCAATACCGCCATGCTCAACGGCAGCCACGATCCGCGGGAAATCATCAAGTCGGTGAAGAAAGGCCTCTATGCGGCGAACTTCGGCGGCGGCCAGGTGGACATCACCAGCGGCAAGTTCGTCTTTTCAACCGCCGAGGCCTACCTGATCGAGAACGGGAAAATCACCACGCCGGTCAAGGGCGCCACGCTGATCGGCAGCGGCCCCGAAGCCATGCTGCGCGTCTCGATGATCGGCAACGACATGGCGCTCGATTCCGGCGTCGGCACCTGCGGCAAGGAAGGCCAGAGCGTGCCGGTCGGCGTCGGCCAGCCGACCGTACGCATCGACGGGCTGACGGTGGGCGGGACCGGCTAGGGAGTAGGGCAGACTTCAGTCTGCCGGGCCGGCTGAAGCCGGCTCCACAAGAGTTCAACAGCTTCGCTAAGCCGCAACCTCAACTCGATCGCGGCCGTTTTCCTTTGCGCGCCGCAGCGCGGCATCCGCACGCGAAATCAGTCCGTCAAGCAATTCGTTAGACAAACTCTGGGCCACGCCGCAACTCAGCGTCACGCCCTCACCCGTCGGCAGCCCGCAGCCTATCGCCACCAGTTCACGCAAACGCGCCGCGATCGGCAGTGCCGCTTCCACGCTGGTATGCGGCAACAGGATCAGGAATTCCTCACCGCCATAGCGGGCAATCAGATCCTGGGCGCGCAGGCCGTCGGCCAGGCGGCGCGCCATGCGACGCAACACGGCGTCGCCGGAGAGATAGCCGAAACGCTCGTTGAAGTGCTTGAACAGGTCGATGTCGGCAATCACCAGACACAGCGGCGCGCCGTCCCGCTCGCAACGGGCGATGGCGCGCGGAAAGGCTTCCAGCAGCCAGCGCCGGTTGTAGATTCCGGTCAGGGCATCGACGCTGGCCGCCTGCTCGAATTCGAGGCTCCGTGTCTGCAAGGTCACCAGCGCCTGATTGCTCTCGCGCATGCGGCCGGCCATGATGGCCAGCAGGTTGCGCGCCACGCCATGGGAGCAATCCACCAGTGACCAGAGCACCTCGTGCGGTATCGCCAGGAGCTGGCTATCGCGTGCCGCCAGCACCAGGGCCGAGGCCGTCTGGCCGTCGAGCAGCGACATCTCGCCGACACAATCGCCGACGCCGAAGACCGCTTGCTCGGGCATGCTGCGATCCTCCAGATAGACGCGCAGTTCGCCGTCGAAAATCAGGTACAGATTGCTGTTGGTCACGCCGGGTTCCAGCAAACGCTCGCCGCGTTCCAGTTTCACCCGCTGGCAACGCTCAAAGAGATGCTCCACGCTTTCCAGGCCAACGCCGGCGAACAACTTCGCGTGCTGGAGATACTCGCGATCCATGTTATCGATCATGACGATGCCTGCTTTTTCTACGCAACGGGACAGCTAGCATAAATCAAAACGCGGCACAGCCGAGTTTCAGTGCAGGCTAACGTCGGCCCTATCGACGTTAAGCGCA
>CAZYTN010000033.1:0-14599 GCA_964650115.1 uncultured Sulfuritalea sp. | reverse complement strand
GTGCGCATCGCCTTCGACGGCGACGCCGTGCTGTTCTCCGACGAGGCCGAGCGCGTGTTCCAGGAACAGGGCCTCGCCGCCTTCCAGGACCACGAGGAGCGCCAGGCACTCAAGCCGCTGCCGCCCGGCCCCTTCCTGCCCCTGCTCGAAGCCCTTCACCGCCTGCGCGCCGACAGCGCCGGCTGCCGGATGAAAGTCCGCACCGCGCTGGTCACCGCGCGCAGCGCCCCCGCCCACGAACGCGCGATCCGCACCCTGATGGAATGGCAGGTCGAGGTCGACGAGGCCATGTTCCTCGGCGGCCTGGAGAAGTCACGCTTCCTGCGTGAATTCGAACCCGACTTCTTCTTCGACGACCAGACAAGGCACTGCGAGCCGGCGTCGAGGCTGGTGCCGACGGGGCATGTGGTTAGTGGGGTGGCGAATTCGGAGTAGCTTGTACCGCCTCGAACTACCTTGCTACGGAACGTGCTAAGGAACATCGGCTGCTTCCATCCTTGAGAGTAAGGCTCTTTTGCATTACACTGCAATGCATCAGGAAACCATGAGGGCATCGCCATGACCACCTTGACAGTTACTTCCCGGGGACAAGTGACGTTCAGAAAAGAGGTGCTGCAACACCTCGGCATCAGGCCGGGGGAAAAGATCGAGCTGGATTTGCTGCCAGACGGTCGGGGCATGCTCAAGGCGGCGCGGCCCGCCGGAACGATAGACAACTTCGTCGGATTGCTCGCGGGCCGGTCGAAGAAAGTCGCCACCATCGACGAAATCAACGCGGCAGCCGCAAAAGGCTGGGTCGGCAAGAAGTGAAAATCGCCGTCGATACCAACGTACTTATTCGTGCCGTCGTGCGTGACGACCCCGCGCAAGCGAAGGTCGCCACCAGGGTCTTGAAACAAGCCGAATTGATCGCTGTCGCGTTGCCATGCCTGTGCGAGTTTGTGTGGGTGCTGCGCCAGGTTTATGGCTTCACCGCCGCCGATGTGGCCATCGCGATCCGAGCGCTGCTTGCCGCGGCAAACGTGGAAGTCAACCGGCCCGCCGCCGAGGCCGGCCTGTCGGTGCTCGAAGCCGGCGGCAATTTCACCGATGGCGTCATTGCCTACGAGGGCTGCTGGCTCGGCGGGGAAAGCTTCGTTTCCTTCGACAAAAAGGCGGTTACGCTTCTCTCGGCGGCAGGCCAGTCCGCGAGGCTTTTGTAAGCAAGGGAGTGCATGGGGGTAGACAAGGCAGACGGAACAACGCGGGTGTCCCCAATTATTCGGCTTCACCCTACAGACAATCGCCGTATCGCCAGCGCCGACTTTTTCACGACTATGCCAATTGTATTCGAGCCTGCCCCCTTTGATTTTTCTTTTGATTCTTGATTGCCCAACATGGAGGAGCCATGACAACTGATCCAGAATCGCTCTATCTTCGCCTATTGAGCGACCAATCCAGTCTCTTGCATCGTCACCGCTTTTTGGGTTACAAAATCCCATGCTTGGCGGTCTATCAATTTCAGATCTAGATTCTTCAGCACCCCCTTATACATCTGAGGCAACCCTTCCGATTTGAGAGTAGCCGAATTGTTCAACTTTGGGTTGCTGGCAATATAGGTCTCCCAATCAGAAAGATATGGCAGCAATGTGTAGCGACTTTGAGAATTTGTGGAAGCTAGTTGCTTTTCGAAGGCCGCCTGCAATCGCATTGCGCTAGCTGCTGAAGCGAGGTTTGCTTCGGTAATCCTAAAGGTCATAGCCATCTGACGCCGGTATTGCTCAATGTCTTCCACTGGGCAATGTGCGATCTTTCTTGCTTGGCAGGCTTCTTTGAGTGTTCTGACGGAATTGTCCGCAAAATAATAAATACCAGCTGCTCGATCATAGTTCGAGAAACTGCGATCGGCGACAAGGAAGGTTCCGAGATTCTGGATTGCGGTAAGCGTATTGTCAGCGATCGCCGAAAACTGCTGTTCTGTTTTTGCCTTGGCGACAGGGAGAACATTCAGTTGCGTACGGATAACCGTGGCCCAAGGGGTATCGAGCCCGACTGCTCGCTGATTGACGGATTTCCGGGCGAGATTCTTCTTGATCTTCAACACAAAGTACGTCCAGTCACGTGGGGCAGGCCCATTTTTGAACAGAAGCTTCTGATTATCGTAGGTGAAATCGCTCGCTATTGCAGCAGAGAGCCGCCCGTCACCCTCCTTGTTTGACGCAACCATAATCACATAGTGTTCCTTGGCTGGCATCGATACCGAATATCTCGCGGAGAGAGGATAGTCGGAATCATTGGTTCCAAAGATCGATTGTGAAACAACCGAAACCATGCGGGCATAACCAATCCATGGCGCGCTAAAAACCTCAGCAGGGAGCCCAGCTTTACTGCTATCGAGTGCACCGAGAAGTTTAGTAAAGCGATCCTCATTGGTCAGGGCAATACGCAAGGATAGATCGATTTGTGTTACGTCAGCAGGGAGATCTGGGTAGACAAGTCCGCGAAAACCGAGACTGCGTGCCATTGTTTTTTTGGGGTCCTCCAGCGGCATGGCGTACTCAATCTTTACTAATTGGCTGTCATCAAAGGTGACAGCACCGGAGATAGTGAATAACCCGGCCTTTGATTCGGAAAATAGGCGCGACAGCCAGCCGTCCTCTTTTGAAACCCAGCCATCCTCGAAAGTGACAGCAAAATGATCCTTTGCACGATCGATCATTTCTCCTCCTGGTACAGCAACGGTGAATACCGATCCGGTAACTGCCAACGCAATTCCGTTCGTTACAGTAAGAGTGGTGGTAAGCAATACTGCGAGCAAAAGACGATGAGATTTCATGATCTCTCCTTTCAAAGAGCAATGTTGCAAAGCAAATGGCAGCCGGGAGTGTATGCGCATATAGAATCAAAGAGAATCAAACGGGCCAGGCTCGAAATGAATTATGCATCCGCCACCGCATCATGGAAGTCGTTCTCATGGACAAGCAGAATTCGAACACCTTCTTTCCTAAGCGTGACAGCTTTTTCTACTTTGCGTCCATAGCAGGCATACGCCCACGCAGGATTGCCCTCAGCGCCGATTACGAGGTAGTCGGTATTTTTTGTTACGCCCTCACTCGGCTGCCCACCGAGTTGCGTTACGAGTTCGTTGAACTGCTTTCGACTTAGGCGATTCGAGGCTCCGGTAAAGCAGAAGCTCTTGCCATCGAACGTGATCTCCGGGCACATTGTGCAAACTCCCGAAAGTGACACGCCTTCAAGCATCTGTGGTGTCGTGATTGTCCGATTATCAAGAAGCGCGAGGAATTCAGAGAAAAAAGCTTGAAGCAACTTCTGCTCACCCTCGTCAATTTTCCCATCGCGCAGTACCGTAGAAACGATGCTCTCGACCTCATCGTAGGGCCAGCAAGTTTTGAGGGTTTCATGATCGGCCAACCAATCCGAGAGCCCCCGCAACTCCTCTTCAGTGACATTGCCGTCAGCCATGATGCCGCCAAGCATTCCATGGAGGCGTTGCATGTCCGCGGTAACGGCATCAAAAAACTCAGCGGAGCGAAGCTTTTCGCATACGAAAAGAATGTCGTCCTTTTCGTCCTCTGATAGCTGACCATCACGCAAGGCTTCCGCGACCACCGGCATGAGTTCGTTGTATGGGTGCCGATCGTAAAGGCTGCGGTTCTCGTCGAGCCATAGCTGCAAGAACCTGACTTCGTCAGCCGAAACCTTACCATCCGCGGCGATTCCTTCGACAATCCCGATCAGGGAGTTGACGGCCTTTTCGAGGCGGGAGCGACCGGAAAACTTTAGATACTCGCGGTGATCGGGATGTGTCATAGCCGATGATGATGAGATGAAAGCGCTAGTCTAGCAATAGGAGGAAATCAATGGGGCCCCCACAAATTGAATTGCAGCCCGCCAAAAGCCGGCGCTGGCGAGACCGCGGGCCAGGCTCTAAACTTCTCGCATGTGCAATCGATATGTCTCACCGGATCAAGCGGCCATCGAGCGTTTTTGGCACATCGGCCGACACAACCAGCCGCGATGGGCTGAGGAGATCTTCCCGCGCAGGCGAGGTCCGTTCATTCGCCGTGCCGGGGATCCGCCAGAGCGCCAGCTCGTTGTCGGGCAGTGGGGTTTGATTCCATGGTTCGCCAAGGCTGCAACGCTGGCCTACTCGACCAACAATGCCAGGTTCGAGGAAATCGCAAGCAAGGCATCCTACAAACAGTCGTGGCTGCACGGCAAGCGCTGCATCATCCCGGCCTGGGCGTTCGACGAGCCGTGTTGGGAGAGCGGGAAAAATGTGTGGTGGCGCTTCCGTCGCGCGGATGGCGCGCCCTGGGGATTGGCGGGCCTGTGGAATGACTGGACCGACAAGGAAACCGGCGAGGTGATTTCAAGCTACACCATGCTTACGATCAATGCCGACCACCACCCGCTCATGTCGCGCATGCATCGCCCCGACCCGAAACTGCCGCCGAACCGACAGGACAAGCGCAGCGTCATTTCGATTGAGTCGGGCGATGTCGATACCTGGCTGCATGGCCCCATCGACGAAGCAAGCGAGTTGATGCGCGTGCCGTCGGTCGATCTGTTCGAGGCGGCGCCGAAGTAGCGACTTGAATCCAAACTCAAGTTGGAGCTTCCGTCTGTTTTGAGAAACTTTCAACCGCTGTTGGGGGCGGCGTCGAATTCAATTTGGGCAGACTCGAAAGCGCGATCCTAACTTCAAAAGTCGGCGCTGGCGACACGGCGATTTCGAGGCCGGCGCCGGCAGGCCTGGAGCGGAGGAATCAAAAATCTGACGGAGCCACGGGCCTGCCGGTGACGGCCGGGGGCGAAGCAAGTCAGACGAAGACGACCGAAACCTGACCGGCGGCTTTGGATCGCGAAGCCGGCTTGACCACGATCTCGACATTGCGACCAAGACGGGTAAGGCACTCGATCATCCTGGTTTCGGAAATTCCGTGAAACCGGCCGCGCAGCATGTTGGACAGTTTGGGCTGTGGAATTCCCAGCAACTCGGCGGCCCGAGCCTGCGTAAGCCTGCGGCGGCGGATGATCTCGTCGATCTTGGCGACCAGCCGTGCCTTGACCAGCATTTGTTCGGCGTTCTCGAAGCCGAGGTCGGCATAAACATTGGTGCTGCCTTTTTCGACTTGCGTCATTTATCCGCTCCTTCAGCGTGTTGCCGCGCCGGTTTCAAGCGCGCGCGGGAAGCGGCGTTTTGCCCTGCCGCGCGCCGGCGACGTCAGGTTCGCCCCTGCGATATCAGACAACAGCAGTTCCTTCAGCGACGGACGCGCCGCATCGCATAACCGCTTCCACTCGGCGATGCGAACCAGCACGGCCATTTCCACGCCGCGCCGCGTGACTACCTGCGGGCCTTCGCTCAGGCAGGCATCCAGCAGTTCGCTGAACCTGGCTTTGGCGTCCTGCACGGACCAAGTATTCATGGCGATGCTCCGATGAGCCGATACCCGGTTAGCTTAGGCGGGTCGAAGTCCGGGCGCAACCCGGTCCGCGACGACAGGCGATGGGCTTCTGAAAGTTATGCGTAGCGGTATCCACTCGGACGGCGCTGACGGCACGGCGAATCAGGGCATCGCCATGCCCTTCGGCAGCATTGCGCGCCAGCTTTCGACCAGCGCCGAAATCGCGCGCTGACGCACTATTGGGGTCAGCGTGAATTGGATTCGCGGGCCGGGTCGTTCCGAAGTTGGCGATGGCGCATGGTGCTTCGTACCGCGATGAAGACCGATGCGACGCCGATCCTTTTCGCCATGGGATTCCTCCCATCAATACTGCACGCCCACTGCCTCGCTCAGAAAACGCATCAAGGGTACCGCGGCGGCAAACCTTGCTCCGGCGAGTTTGACCAGATCGCTTCCAATGGCTTCATCCCGTGACAGCGACGCCAGGCCGATGAAGTCCTTCCGCTTCAAGTCCTCGATTGCCGGATGGTCGGCCGCATAACCGCGCGGAGGACGGCTCAGGCTGTCGCCCGCGAGGTCCCATTGGGCCACGAACTTCCTGTTGTCGCGCGCGGAAAACCATTTCTCCGGATTCGCCGCAACAAGATCACGAATCCGTCCCAGCGCATCGGGGTCCGGATGCCAGCAGCCGGCGCCGAGGAAACATTCGTCGGTGGCGATGTGCACGTAGAAGCCCGGCGCATGAACGTCCTTGCCGAGTTCGTGGCGGAACTGGATGCCGATGTTGGTCTTGTACGGGGTCTTGTCGCGCGAGAAGCGCGTGTCGCGGAATACACGCATGAGCGATCCGCCGGCCTTGCGTGCATCCGCACGAAAATGCGGCGCAAATCGTTCGAGGACAGGAGCCATCGCCGCGATGAATTCCAGCGCCGGCTCGCGCACCAACGCTTCATAGCGTGGCTTGTTCGCTTCGAACCACGCCCGGTTGTTGTTGGCGGCCAGTTCGTCGAGGAATTTGAGGGTGGCTTTGGTGAACATGGCAATCGAATCGATGTCCCGGTCAAAATACCGAGGCCGTCGCATTCGCCTGGAGCGGACCAGCGACGGACTTTCTTCCGCGCATATTATTCCTTCTTCCATATTCGCAGTAACCGGCCGTCAAACCTGTTGGGGTCGAACCAAAGTGCCCAGAGCCATTGGCTTTCCAAGCGCCGGACATGCACCTCGCCCGCGCGGCCTTCCTCCCGCCCCCTGCAGGAATCAAAGAAGCTTGGCTCGAATTGATTGAGCGCATGAGACAATTGCCATAAGCCAGCAGCACTTTCGTTGCGACACTTTCCCGGCGTTCCGATATGGTCAAAATCCTGATTGCTGCACAAATGCGCGAACGCGACCAGGTATTTGCCGAGCTGGTCAAGATCAAGGGCTTCATGCCCTTGCTCATGAAACCCCGCAATGGAATGCGATGGACGCCGGACGAGCGCGCCGAATTGGCGGTGCAACTCAGGGCCGCCGCCCATCTGTCGCCTTATCTTGCCGTGATGATTCTTCCCGGCTCCTTCATGTTCCTGCCGCTGCTGGCATGGTGGCTGGACAGACGGCGGCAAAAACGTGACGGCACGACTTCCCGAGCCTGATCTGCACGACAAGCGGCCGGGGTCGAGCCTGGTTGGCGGGGCAGAGCCACTCAAGGCAATCAGAAATTCGAAAGTCGGCGCTGGCGGTACGGCGCCCAGGCCCCACCGCTAACGCGGATCGGGCGAACGCACCGCCATGCTGGTGTAGGCCATGGCGAGCAGGTCGCAGGCCACCCGATGCTCGATTCCACGCCGGACCATCTCGCCGAGAATGTGTTCATGTTCGGTGCGTTGCCCGGCCTTCATGTCGCGCAGCATGGATGCGGTGAATGAAGAACCGGGCTCGGTCAGCATTGCCAGCGCCTTGTCGCGCGAGGACGCCTTGACTGGATAGCCGCAACGGTCCGCGATGGTGCAACATTCCGCGTAGACCTTGCGGGCCAGGCCGGTTCCGTAAGGCGTTGCAACGATCTCCCCCACCGAGCCCTGGCAAAGCGTCGTCATGGTCGCCAGGGTCGCCAGGAAAACCCACTTGTCCCACAGCACCTGCTCGATGTTGTCCGCATAGTGGCTGTCGAAATCGGCACCGGCGCAAAGCGCGATGAACTCCCTGGCAATCGATTCGTGGTCGGCATGGCGATGCCCGACTGTGAGCGAGTGCAGCGGGGAAAGCCGCCTGACGGCACCGGTCTCGGTGAGCATGGCGGCAATGTGCGCCACGCCGCCCATGACCCGCTGCCTGCCGAAACGCTGGTCAAGCAGCGCCATGTGGTTCAGCCCGTTGAGGAATGGCAGGATCGCCCCCTTGCTGCTGGCGCCGGCAAGCGAGGCCAGCGCGTCGTCCAGGTCGTAGGCCTTGGGCGCCAGCATAATCAGGTCGTAGTCGGGCGCCAGCTCGTCGCTGGCGAGGCAGCGCGGGAACACGGTGAAGCTGTCCTGCGGCATCTCGATGCGCAGGCCCTGCTCGCGGATCAGTTGCCGGCGCTTGTCGCGCAGCACGAAGCTCACGTCCGCCCCGGCGCGCATGAGTTTGGCGCCGAAATAGCCGCCGACGCCGCCGGCGCCAAGCACCAGTAACTTCATGTCCGTCTCCCTGGAATTTCGCAACAACAGCTTATCGCGGGTCGGCGAGAGAAATCAAAAAAAGGGGCAAGCCCGAATCGGATTCCGCGGGAGTCGGCGCTGGCGACACGGCGATTTACTACCGGGCGATTGCCCCCGGCAGCAAACCGCGCCACCACTGCGCCAACACCGTCGGCAGGCCCGGCCTGGTCGCAACCAGCCTCACCCCCGCCGCCCCCCGCACCGCCTCCACCAGCACCTTCCCCACACGCGGTACGCGATAGCTCTCGCCGACCGAGAGGAACAGGTCTCCCGCCACGCCGCTGGCGGTGATCCACACGGTGCCGGATTCGACGCGCAGTTCCGCGTGCCGCGCGCCATCCAGGCGCTGAGGCCGTTTCAGTTGCAGCAGCAGGCTTACGTGGGCGGGCATGGCGCGGACTCCTTGGTCGATGTCGCCATGCTAGGCAGTGTCGCGCCGCCGATACAGATGCACGGCGGCGAAATTGTGACCGTGACAGTTGCGCCAATTTGCAACTGTGCTGATCGATAATGGCGACTACTGTGCGGGTCGCCCCGCCGCTGCCAGCGCCACAATCCAGCCACGATGCTTTACGAAAACCTCGCCAACGAATTCGCCACGCTGATCGGCAGCGGCCAGCTGCGGCCGGGCGACCGCCTGCCCTCGGTGCGCCACCTGGCGCGGCAGCGCGCGCTGTCGATCTCGACCGTGGTGCAGGCGCTGCGCACGCTGGAAAGCCGCGGCATGGTCGAGGCGCGGCCGCAGTCGGGCTACTACGTGCGGCGGCGCGCGGCGCGCATGGTCGAGGCGCAGGCGCTGGCCGCGACGCCGGCGGCGGTGCCGGTGGAGGTAGGCGTCAGCCGCCGCCTGGTGCAGGTACTGCGCGCCAACGAGGCGCCGGGCATGGTGCCGCTGGGCTCGGCCCTGCCGGCGCCCGAGCTGCTGCTGGCGCCGCGCCTGAACCGGCTATACGCCAGCATCGCCCGCCGCCAGCCGGGGCTGCTGGCCGGCAGCAGCCATGCCGACCTCAACGAAGCGCCGCTGCTGCATGCGATCACGCGGCGCGCGCTGGAATGGGGCTGCCCGCTGGCAGCGGAGGAACTGGTGGTGACCAATTCCTGCACCGAGGCGATGATGCTCTGCCTGCGCGCGGTGACGAAGCCGGGCGACACGGTGGCGGTGGAATCGCCGACCTATTATCTGATGCTGCAGTTGCTCGAAGCCATGGGCCTGCGCGCGCTGGAGATCCCCACCCATCCGCTGACCGGCGTCTCGGTGGACGCGCTGGAGCTGGCGACGCGGAAGCCGGCGGCCGAGGGCGGCATTGCCGCCTGCCTGCTGATCCCCAACGGCGCCAACCCGCTCGGCGCCGTGATGCCGGATGCGGCCAAGCAGCAGCTGGCCGCGCTGCTGGCGGCGCGCAATGTCGCGCTGATCGAGGACGACATCTACGGCGACATCTGCTTCAACGGCTCGCGGCCGCGGCCGATCCACGCCTTCGACACCAGCGGCAACACCATGCTGTGCACTTCGTTCTCGAAGACCGTGAGCCCGAGCCTGCGCGTCGGCTTCGTCGCCGCCGGCCGGCGCGCGGCCGAGGTGGTGCTGCAGAAGACGCTGACCAGCGGCAAGACCAATCCGCTGACCCAGCACGTGATCGCCGCGCTGATGGAGTCGCGCGGCTTCGACCTGCATCTGCGCACCCTGCGGCGGCGCTTCGCCGAGCAGATCGCGCGCACCCGCGACGCGGTGGCGCGCCACTTCCCGGCGCAAACCCGCGTCACCGATCCGCAGGGCGGCTTCGTGCTCTGGCTCGAACTGCCGCCCGAGGTGGATTGCACGGCGCTGCACCGGCGCGCGGTGCAGGAAGGCATCGCCTTCGTCCCCGGCGAATTGTTCTCCGCCAGCGGGCAGTACCGCAATTGCCTGCGCCTGGCCTGCGGCCAGCCGTGGAGCGAGCGGCTGGAAGACGGGATCCGGCGGCTGGGGAAGCTGGTGGCCGGTTGAAAGTCGGCGCTGGGCGCAGCGGGGGTTTCGCAGAGCACTGCTCTGCGCCCGCGAAGCCGGCAGGCTGTGCAAAGCCTGCCGTGGAGGACACGGCGACCGGGCTGCCACCGGCAGGCCCGGGGCGGAGGAATCAAAAACCTGACGCAGCCGCGGGCCTGCCGGTGACGGCCGGCGATAATATTGGCAAACCACGGAGAAATCATGCACTGGCTGGACCGGATTCCGTATTCCCTGCTGATCGCCGCCGCGCTGTTCATGCTCGGCGCGCCCTTCGTGCCCGAGCCGCACCTGGTCGAAAAGGCGCGCATGCTGGCGGAAGGCCTGCTGACACGGCCGCTGGACATCTTCGATGTGTTCTGGCACCTGGCGCCGGCCGTCCTGCTCGGCCTCAAGCTCGCCATTGGAAAGCAGCCAAAGGCGCCGGACTGAGCGGGGCTTGCGCTTTCGCCGTGCCGCCAGCGCCGACTTTTTTCGCAGCGTCCGAAACATGAGCCACCGCCGCGCCGTGATCCTGATGATCCTCGTCACCCTGCTCTGGAGCATGGCGGGCGTGGTCAGCCGCCACCTCGAGGGCGCGCGCAGCTTCGAAGTGACCTTCTGGCGCAGCGCCTTCAACGCGCTGGCGCTGGCCATCGCGCTCGCCGCGCTGCGCGGCCCGCGCCTGTGGTCCGGCCTCGCCCGTGCGCCGCGCATGGTCTGGGCCTCGGGCCTGTGCTGGGCCGTGATGTACACCGCCTTCATGGTCGCCCTGACCCTGACCACGGTCGCCAATGTGCTGGTCATCATGGCCCTGGGGCCGCTGATGACGGCGCTGCTGGCGCGCCTGTTTCTCGCCCAGCGCCTGCCGCTGCGCACCTGGCTGGCGATCCTGCTGGCCGGCGGCGGCGTGGTCTGGATGTTCGCCCGGCAACTGGGCGACGGTGTCTCGCTGACGGGCAGCGTGGTGGCGCTGGCGGTGCCGCTGGCCGCGGCGATCAACTGGACGCTGCTGCAGGCGGCAGGTCACCGCGACCTGGTACCGGGCATGGAAGGCAACCCATCGCCGGACATGCTGCCGGCCGTGCTGCTCGGTGCCATGATTTCGGCCGCGGCGACGCTGCCGCTGGCCTGGCCGCTGCAGGCCACGGCGCATGACATCGGCCTGCTGGGTTTTCTCGGCGCGTTTCAGCTGGCCCTGCCCTGCCTGCTCGTCGTGCGCCTGTCGCGCGTGCTCTCCGGCGCGGAAATTTCCCTGCTCGGCCTGCTGGAACTGCTGTTCGGCGTGGCGCTGGCCTGGCTCGGCGCCAATGAAGTCCCCCGCGGCGACACCCTGACCGGCGGCGCCCTGGTGGTCGCCGCGCTGATCCTCAATGAGTTGCTGGCGCTGCCGCCGCGGCATCAGGCGGCAGGGCGCACCAGCAACTGAAGCGTCGCCGCCAGCAGCAGGGCCGCATTGACGCTGTGGCCGACGGCGAGCCAGAGGCTGAAGCCGCTCATCACGGTCAGCACACCCAGCGCGAACTGAACCAGCAGCAGCGCCAGCAGCAGGCCCGCGCTTGCCCGGCTTGCCCGCTGGCCCAGCGCCTGCAGGCCGCCGAGACCCAGCAGCAGCAAGCTCGCCAGCGCGCCGTAGCGATGCAGCAGGTGCAGCGCGACGCCGCCGTCATCACCCAGCCCCGCCGCAACGGCGATGCTGGTGAAGGGATTGAGCGCGCTCCAGCCGGCTGCCGCGGGCCAGGCCACGCCGCTGCAATCGGGCAGCGCGGGGCAGGCCGTGGCTGCATAGCGCACCCCGATCAGGGCGCCCAGCGCCATCGTCAGGGCCAGCAATCCCAGCCCGGCATGGAGCAATGCCGCCGGGCGGCGCGGCGGCGACTGCGCCAGGTCGGCGCTGGCGGCGAGCGCCGTGCGCCACGCCAGCAGGACCAGGCCGGCGCCGCCCAGCACGTTGATGAAGCCGGCCCACACCCGGTGCGGATCGGAACTGAACAAGCCGACGAAGGTGAGAACAAGCATCAGCGACAGCAGTGCCGTGGCGTAGCGCGCCGTCGGCTGGATCGGTTGCGGGCGCAGGCACTGCGCGACGAGGACGAAGCCGAGCAGCAATGCCAGCGAGGCCACGCTGCGGTGCAGGATGCGCGCCGCGCCGTTATGCAGATTGGCCGCGCCGGCCAGCAACTGGCCGTAGCAGTCGGGCCACGGGCTGCAGCCGAGCCCGGCGCCGGTCAAGCGGATGTAGGCGCTGACCAGCAGGATCAGCAGCGACAGCGCGGTCAGCACCCGCGCAAGGATTCTGATGCGCTTCAAACGGGCGGTACGATTTTCCATGGCTATTCGGGATCGAGGTTTGCAGTGGCACGCGACGGGCGGTTTCCATGCCATACGGCCCGCAGCGCCCGAAAAAGTCGGCGCTGGCGCTACGGCGATGAAGGGTGAGGCAATGGCGAATGATAGCGCCGGCGCGCAGCGTCAGGTGTTGCTGCCCGCCGTCGAGCGCGGCAGCGACAGTCCGCGGATCATCCCCGCAACGCCACGCCAGACGATCGGCAGCAGCCACGCGGTCGCGATCACCAGCAGCAGCAGCAGGACCAGCATCAGCCACGGGTGGGCGAACATCAGCCACAAGCCGCTGAGAACCACGACATCCTCGCCAAAAGAAGCGGCAATGTTGCTGAAGGGCTCGGGCGAAGCGTTGATCATGGCGCGCGCGCCGGCCTTGGTGAAATGGGTGCCGGCAGCCAGCGTCCCGCCCAGGATCGCCATGGCCACCTGCCATTCGACGCCCTGCCCGCCGAATACCATGGCGGCGAGCGCCGCGCCGGCGGGAATGCGAATGAAGGTATGCACGGTGTCCCACACGGAATCGAGCAGCGGAATCTTGTCGGCGAAAAACTCGATGGTCAGCATCAGGCCCGCGGCGCCCAGCACCCACGGTTCCTCGAGCAGATGCAGGCCCGGAGGCAGCACGATCCAGCCCAGCCTGCCGGCCAGGCCAACGACGAACAGCGTGGTGTAAAGGCGCAGGCCCGAGGCCCAGCCGAGCCCCGCCGCCAGGGCCAGGAGGCCGGCAAGGTCGAGGGGCAAACGGGCCAGATCCATCATCGGTGCTCCGGGTTCGAGAAAGCCTCATACGCCGCCACTATATCCCCTCGCAGGAATTCCTCAAGTCGCCGCTCAGACGTAGCTGGGATAGTGCGGGTCATACACATGGGCCTGCACCAGCGCCATCATGTCGTCCGGCCGCGAGCGGGCGGCCAGGCCGCGTTCGTAGGCCACCTCGGCGACCGCCACGGCGATGCGGGCAGAGACCTCGCGGGTGTTGGCCAGCGGCGGGAACAGGCTGCCCTGGTCGAGGTCGGCCGGCGTCACCTGCGCCGCCAGCGTGCGCGCCGCGGCGAGGAACATCTCGTCGGTGATGCGCGTGGCGCCGCAGGCGATGGCACCGAGGCCGACGCCGGGAAAGATGTAGGAGTTGTTGCCCTGGCGCGGCACCATCCGCTTGCCCCTGAAATCCAGCGGCAGGAACGGGCTGCCGCTGGCGAACAGGGCGCGCCCGTCGGTGCCCTGGTAAGCCTGCTCGGCCGTGCATTCGGCCTTCGAGGTCGGATTCGACAGTGCGAAGACGATGGGCCGCTGATTGAGATCGGCCATCGCGCGCAGCACGTCCGGGTTGAAGCTTCCGCCCACGGCCGCCACGCCGATAATCGCGGTGGGCTTCAGGGCATTCAGCGCCGCGAGGAAATCCGCCACCGGCGCATGCTCGTGGGCGTAGGGCAGCTTCTGCGCCGCCAGCCCCTCGCGCGACTTGACCACCAGACCCTTGGAGTCGACCAGCCAGCAGTGGCGTCGTGCCTCCGCCGGAGCTATGCCCTCGGCCACCATCGCCGCGACGATCAGGTCGGCAATGCCGGTCGCCGCTTCGCCGGCACCGAGGAAGAGGAATTTCTCGTCGGCAAGCTGGGTGCCCTTGACCCGCAATGCCGAGAGCACGCCGGCCAGGGCGACCGACGCCGTTCCCTGGATGTCGTCGTTGAAGGTGCAGATGCGGTCGCGATAGCGTGCCAGCAGGCGGAAGGCATTGTGGTTGGCGAAGTCCTCGAACTGGATGATGACATTCGGGAATACCTGGTGCGCCGCGGTGATGAACTCGTCGATCAGTTCGTCATAGGCCGGACCGTTCACGCGATGCCGACGCAGGCCGACGTAATAGGGATCGGCCAGCAGGGTTTCGTTGTTGGTGCCCATGTCCAGCGTCACGGGCAGGCAGATCGCCGGATCGACGCCGGCGCAGGCGGTGTAGAGCGACAGCTTGCCGACCGGAATGCCCATGCCGTTGGCGCCCTGGTCGCCGAGGCCGAGAATGCGCTCGCCGTCGGTGACGACGATGATGCCGGCCTTGAGCGGCCAATTGCGCAGGATGTCGGCAATCCGGCCGCGATCGTTGATGCCGATGAACATGCCGCGCGGCCGCTGGAAGATGTGGCCGTAGCGCTGGCAGGCCAGCCCCACCGTCGGCGTGTAGATCAGCGGCATGATCTCGT